>CBIHLX010000009.1:0-23277 GCA_966210935.1 uncultured bacterium
CTCACGGCGGAAGGCATCGCTCTCCCTGTAGCTGAATAGAATCAGTACCAATAAAAAATCACCCCGGTGCCTTGGGGTGATTTTATTTTTGAGGGATGAAATCTCGGGGAGAGATTTCGTAAGTGTTAACACACTTTAATGTGCGATATACAGTTGCCATTCGGCAGGCACCACATCCACTGCAATCTTTTTGCGTCGTGATGACACAAATTCGACAGCTATTGGCATGGGTTTGGTTGTACTCCTTGTACTATGTACAGCCTCACGCGCTTCGACCTTTAAAATTGCTTTTTCCGTGTTTTGGCGCGAGACACATCATTTATACTACCAAACCTATGTTGGCACGTCAAGATTGGCGCGACACTGATCACGCTACTGTTTCCTATCCTACCCGAGCATGAGCGGCATGACAAGAGACAATACGGAGAAATGTAAATTGTACAATGAAGGCTGACTTATTCGAGACCTGGCGTACCATCATGGCTACCACGGAGCGGCCGCTCTTTGATGTAAAGCGCTGCAATAAGCGCCGCAAACATCAACCCACCAGCCACCAGGAAGATCCGGTGGATCGCATCACTAAAGCTTTCCGTTACCTTTTCGCTAAAGGCGTCTTGCTGCGCAGCAAAGCTTGTTAGCTCCTTCGCCTGCAGGCTCGCCGGGAGCTGCGCCTGGGCAAGACTATTCTCCACACCGTCTCGAATCACATCCTGCTGAGCGTTAAGCTGCAGGACCGCATTGGCATCAATTTCCGCAGGCAACACTTGACTCGCAGCAGGCGATTGGCGCAGTGTCTCGATGTATGCGTCTTTGTTGACATCGCCAATTCCCGAGGCAACACCAACCGTTAGAATACCGCTCATCAGAGCCGTACCGATCGTAGATCCGAGGCCGCGGAATAATTGGCTGCTGGATGTGGCCGCACCCAAATCACGCTGTTCAAATTCATTCTGAACCGCCAAGTTGAGGATAGGCATACTCATGCCGAGGCCCAGACCAATAAAGACCATGATAATTGCCTCATGCCAGTAAGGACTGTCTGGTGTCAGCAACATCAGTGAGAGAACGCCGGCGCCAGCCAGGGCAAAGCCCCCGATAATGAATCGCTTGTATTTGCCAATTTTAGACACGACGATACCAGTTGTCGTCGACGTGAGGGTCATGCCCGCCATCATCGGGAGAAGCATGAGGCCGGCGGTAGTCGCATCGGCTCCAAATACCTGCTGGTTAAACTGTGTGAGGTAAATAATAGCACCCAGGAATGCAGCCCCAAATAATGTCGCGGCAATCATAACGCTCGTAAAGGTCTGGTTCGCAAAGAAACGTAGCGGGATGATCGGCTGCGCGGCACGACGCTCAGCAAAGACAAATAACGTTGTCGTGATAGCCGCAATACTATACAGGGCAATACGAATAACATCGAGTGATACACCTTGCGCTACTAGCCCTTCAAAAACAGTTTCAGGGTTATCTACCGCCAGCACAAGCGAGGCAAGAGCGAGAGTAATCCAGAGAGCCCCAAAGTAGTCGATAATCGGTTTCTTTTCGTGACGGATTGCCGGACAATACCGAGCAATGACAAAGGCCGCAAAGATACCGATTGGAATATTGATAAAGAATGTCCAGCGCCAGTCAGTCATGACGCCAAAGACATTGTGCCCATCCGTCAAGAAACCGCCCAGAAGCGGCCCAACTACTGAAGCCAGCCCAAAGACCGCCGCAAACACCCCTTGCCACTTACCTCGCTCGCGCGGCGTAAAGAGGTCGCCAATGATCGTAAAGGCATTGGCTGTAATAATACCGCCGCCAAGCCCCTGCAGAGCGCGAAACAGAATAAGTTGATCCACGTTCGCCGCAATACCGCTAAGAAGCGAGGCAACAGTAAAAAGAATCACACCAGTGAGCAGCACTGGGCGGCGGCCGAACATATCTGACATCTTACCCGCAATTGGCACCGATACCGTGCTAAAGAGCAAGTACGCCGTTACGACGAGACCAAGACTGCCGAAGCTATTGAAGTCTTTAACAATCTGTCCAAGCGCCGTCGAGATAATCGTCTGGTCGAGAGCAACAAGAAAAAGACCGCTCATGACAGCAATCATGACGATAATTTTTTGGCGCATGGAAATATGGTGAAGCATGAGGCTCCCTTCTGGTTACGTGGTTATTAGTTATCTTTGAGGACGGAACGTAGCTCGGCGACGTGCTCGCCCATCTTGTCGACCATTTCCTGCATACGCGCTTCAGTGACGAAGCTAATCGCATTTTTCTCAGGCAGGTACAGAGCGATCATCTTATCACCTGGCGTCAGCTGCATCTTCTCGCGGACATCAGCCGGAATAACAACCTGACCTTTCGGGCCAATTGTTACCGTACCGGCGAGTTGAATATGCATTTTACCGCTCTGTGTCATGTATTACATGTTATACAAGTTATACACGTGCGTCAAGCTGGCAACTGGAGGATAGCAAGTGAGTGTTCGACTTTTATTGTCGCCTGATGGCCCTGTAGCCACTCATCGACGGCCCTCGCCGCTCCCGGCAGAGCTTCGTTGGCGTAATCATCCACCACTACAATCGACCCAGGACTCAGGCGTGGCCAAATCAACTTCAGCGGGTCTTTAACCGAATGGTAATAGTCACCGTCTAAGAATGCGAATGCAACCTGTGGTGGCACTTGACTGTCGGTCAAGTCGCTAAACCAGCCTTTAGTAATTTTTGGCATTGGCACACGTGCTTGCTTCAAGTTAGTAATCAGCTGCTTCTTCGTAGCCAATAACTCGCCCGTTACAAACTGCTCCCCCGCTGGACTACTGTCTTCGCTCGTCTTTGGCGGCAAACCCTCGAATGAGTCATACAGCCACAGTGTGCGTCCGGTATCTTTTAGTCGTTCAGCCAGGTGCACGCTTGTCGTCCCGACGTAACAGCCGAACTCAGTAACATCACCCGACACTTGAGCTGCAAGTACGCGTTCCAGCTCTCGAAGCACCACACGCACTTCCCGCTCATCAACTTGATCTGATAATAACTTCATCTTTCACCTATGGTAGCAGACTACCTACTCGCCCGTCTTCGCATCGCTCTCTTCGACAGGCTTTGATTCCGGTGAATGACGCTGACGCAGGAAGATTGAAAAAATAATTAATGCAGCAACAGCAATGAATTCACTCTGCCAGTTCTGAAATGACTCAAACCAAAACTGCGATGACGCGAGATACTGCCACACACTCATCGTTGACTCTCCGTGCTGGACCGCCTCTTCATTAGCAGCTGAGACACCCCCGGCCGCGTGGAGGGCAAATGACAGGAAGAAGAGTCCGAACATGGCAATGGTTAGTGAGCTGCTGTACAACATATGACCGATAGCGCGCCAGCGCTCTTGCCACGTCTTAGCCCTGCGTAGTGGATACGGTGACGGTGCGTCAACCGGATTGCCACCTTCAATTTCCTTAGAGTCAGCCGACCCTTTCTGCTTAAACCAGATGGTCAAAAGAACGAACATTCCCATTTGGAGGAATTCGCTTTCCCAGTTTTCGAAGACCGCTTCAACGAATTCGCCGCTCCCCAGATAACCAGTGAATGATTCCGGGGGCTGACCGTGCATAGCCAACTGCTCATTTTGCTGAGCATACCCAGCGAGCGCCAGGCCAACAAGAAAAATAAAAAATAGTGCAATCAAGACGATAGACAATGAATTATTAGCAAAAAATCGCTTCATAGTTCGTTACCTCACACTTTAGCTTTAGGTACACCTTATATTCTTATTATACGCCGGCTAGTTATCGCTTGGAAACGTACGGGCTATCTCTAAGATAGAAGCGACGCGGCCAATCGACCGCTTTCGTGATGCCGATACGCTGAGTGATCACGACCTGCTCATCGGCAAGTGGTGGAGCGAGCAAGACCCTAAGCGGGGGGATGGAAATATCATGACCATCAAGCGATCGGTCAATAGCGAGAGCTTCACACAGTTTCGATGGGCCGTTCGTCAGCTCAATACCTGTGCGACCGCGGCGGTTTTGCACCATCACAGCCTCCCCTTCAAGCGGCTCTACGGCGCGGATCAACACGCCGGCGCCAAACTCAGCCGGCCCGGCCACGATATTTAAACAGTAGTGCATGCCATAAATAAAATAGACGTATGCGTATCCGGCAGCTTTAAACATACTGGCATTTCGGGATGATTGACCTCGAAAGGTATGGCTCGCTGGATCCGTCTGATCGTAGGCTTCCACCTCGACTATCCTCGCTCGCAGCACCTCACCATCTACCGTCCGTTCGATCACCGCCCCAAGCAAACGACGGGCCGCTTCCTCGACCGGAACATTGAGTGCCTCAGGTAGGTTTAAGTTCGGTGTCATACTCTTAGTATAGAGCACTAACACAGGAGGAAATATGGCCGACAATCAACACCACATGCAAGACCCAACCAGCCAGTACCCTACTATGGACATACCGGAACAAACCCAGCCAGAACCTGGCCTGGATGCCGAACTCAAGCCTCAGGCGGATCATGGCCAGGCAACCTATAAAGGGAGCGGCCGACTGGCGGGACGCAAGGCTCTGATTACTGGTGGCGACTCGGGTATTGGGCGTGCCGTCGCCATTGCCTTTGCCCGCGAAGGTGCCGACGTCATTATTACACATTTACCAAGCGAGCAGATTGACGCTGACGAAACCATTAAACTCGCCGACTGCCCGGAGCAAAAACTAATCAGCATCGCTGGCGACCTTAGCGATGAAAACTTTTGCAGCAGCCTCATCGACCGCGCTAAAGATGAACTAGGCGGACTCGATATTCTCGTCAATAATGCTGCTAAACAAATTCATGTCGAAACACTTGAAGACCTTTCAGCCGAGCAGCTGCGACAAACCTTTACGGTCAATGTTTTTGCCACATTCCTTCTCACAAAAGCTGCTCTCAAGTATCTTCCCAAAGGCGCAGCCATCATCAATACCACCTCAATACAAGCCTACCAACCCTCATCAGGTCTGCTGGATTACGCGGCCACCAAAGCAGCTATCGCGAACTTCACCAAAGGGCTTGCCGAGCAACTAGCGTCAAAGGGTATCCGTGTTAACGCCGTTGCGCCAGGGCCAATATGGACCCCACTACAGCCAAGTTACGGCCAACCTCAAGATAAGCTCACGCAGTTTGGACAGGACACCCCACTCGGTCGCGCCGGCCAGCCCGCTGAGCTTGCTCCGACCTACGTTTTCCTGGCAAGCCAAGAGTCCAGCTATATTACCGGTGAGATTATTGGCGTCACGGGTGGTCGTCCGATCTCATAGGCCTCAGCCTGTCTCGCGCTATTACTCCCCAGATACCTCAAGAAACACGTACGTGGGTGACTTTTCGATAGCGATGAGAAGACATCGTCATCTGGCGGACCGGCTTAGGCTCAAGCGCCTCAAGGCCAAGAATAATTGCTACCTCCGTAAAAAGAACGCTATCGATATAGCCAATTTGATAACTAAAGAACGCATATACGGCAAGCGAGAATATACTAGCAGCGGCAATGCCAAGTGCCACACGAACCATCATGGCTCGTGGCGGGTCGGTAATTAGCAGGAAGAACAAGAATAGGACGGTCACGTACCGCCCTATTTCAAAGCCTACCAAACCCACAGGTGCCAGAGAGGTTGGATCGGTAAAAATATGAAAGACATCAAATAACAAGATGATAGCAATAGCGGCAACAATCAGTAGTTTCTGGATAGTCATATAGGAAAGCAATCGGACACGGATCCTGTCATACGGAATTTTATGTAAAAGATGAGCGAAAGAGGAAAAGTGTGCATGACTTGTATTCATAGGCATACCCCTCTGTGGTGGAATGTTAACGTTTGTCTTTTATAGTGTGATGAGAGGGGTTCTATTCTTGCGAATGTATTCAGCCTCAAATTCCTTTAGGCGCTCAGTCCGAGCATGGCGACGATTCTGTTTTGGTGAATATTCATATTCATCTTTATGTGCGCGTCGTGTTTTTGACATAGGGTACTCCTTTTCGGTTCTGGTGTTATGTTACTTGTACGCTCGTGTTTCAAGTGGAATGAATGGATTGAATAGGTTGAATCGGCGCTCTGCAACCTCTTCGGCAGCATGAGTATCAGTCGCCGTTGCCTTCCAATCTAACTGTATATCTGACTTCGATGCGAGAAATGCATGGATCTTCTCATCGAGCTCTTCATGTGAATGATGTTTCATAATCCCTCCTTTTACCTCACAGCACACCCTGCGGTATACATATCAATCTTAACGAGAATACCCCTGTATATGTGTGAGGTGGTTTACATATAAGATGTGAAAACTTTCACTCTAGACAAAATGGGCTTATAATTAAGAAATACATGGATAGTTTAATACAGCAGCTTCGCCCCCATGCCACAGTGCGCTTTGCGAAAAAAGGTTCTAATATTCTATTCCAAGGCGAAGTTCCACGCCGTGTTTCTATCGTGCGCGACGGCATTGTGCGCGCATATACAATTACCTCTACCGGCGAAGAGCGCACCATAGCCCTGTATGGCAAAGATGACGTCTTTCCACTGACTTGGATCATGGGCGAAACCACTAACTCACTTTTCTACTATGAAGCACTGACTGATGTGCGCCTCATGACCACCACAAAAGATGCCTTCCTTAACACCACGATGACAGACTCGGCTCATCTGGCGACAATTTTTGGCTATGTTGGTAAACTCTATACTTCGCTTCTTTTACGTATCACTGGACTTGAGCAGTCTCGAGCGATTGAAAAGATTGGCTTTACCCTTTACTATCTTCTCTTCCGATACGGCAACGAGGATAAGCCGGGTATTTTTACAGTCAACATAAAGCTTAGTCAATTGATGATTGCTAGCCTCGTTGGCCTCACCCGTGAAAGTACTGCCAAAAATCTCAAGGTATTAAAAGACAAGAAAATCATCAGCTACACCAAGTCTTCTTACAAAATTAATAAGGAAAAATTAGAAGCCTTCCTCGGTGAGGACGGCTTCCGTGATTTACAGCTATAGTGTCGCTACGATGCGTTTACTGACGCAATATCTTCAACGATTTTAATCAGCTCTTTGGGGGCGGCGCGCGCTTTTAATACATAGCGATCGGCGCCAAGCTCATACGCTTCGTCCACTTCCTTCTTTGCGTCATAGTTGCTAAAGACGATAATCGTCGTGTCTTCATGAGACGGCGCGTCGTAGTTTTTGAGGAATTCAATACCGTCCATCACTGGCATGCGTAAATCTAGAAAAATGATATCCGGGTCACTGCCTTGCTCGAGCGTCTCAAGCGCCTCTTTACCATTAAAGGCGGTTGCTACGTCGTAGCCTGAGGAAGTCAGGATCATCTCATACGCACTGTTAAGATCGGTATCGTCTTCAACGATTAAAATACTTACCTTATCTTTCATAGTTCCTCGATTTATTACTCTCTTCATTTTACTACTGTAACGACATATAGGTGTAAGATTTCTTACTTTTTAGCCATCTTTTGGTAAACCTACCGAAAATATCGAGCCTTTTGGGACATTCGGCGCGTAGATCAGACTGCCGTTATGAAGATTGACAATTTTCTTTGCCCAATAAAGACCCAGGCCCGTTCCGCCCACCTTTGTCGAAAGTGAGTTATCAAGGCGCGAGAACTTTTCAAATAACCGGTTCCGGTCTGCTTCGATGATACCCACGCCCTCGTCACTGATAGCCACTGTTGCGACCGTGTCATCATGACGAACCGAGACGTTGATCTGCGTGCCCTCCTCAGAGTATTTACTGGCATTGTCGATTAAGTTTTCAAACACCATGCGAATTGAGCCAAGGTCAATATTCACCTCGGGCACCTCGGTTGCTGGGTAGAATACTACTGTCTGCTGGCGGCTGTTTAATACTCCGCCAAGATCACGGATCACGTCTTCTAGCAGACTATGGAGGTCGACGCTCTCTTTACGCAGCATAATCTGCCCGGCATCAACCTGAGCCACTTTCAAAAGATCCGACACAATACGCAGCTGACGCTCGTTGTTCTCGTACGCTTTTTTAAGCATAGCCTGCTGCTTAGCCTCAAGCTCACCGACAAACCCCTCGAGAAGCATACCTAAATACTGCTTCACTGCCGTCGCCGGCGTGCGCAGCTGGTGCGAAGCAATAGAAATAAACTCATCCTTGCTGCGATTAAGTTCAACTAGGTGCTGGAGACGCTGCTTCTCGATCTGCTTGCGCTGCAAAGCATAGTATAAAGCGCGAGATAACACCTCACTATTAATAGTACTTTTAATAAGATAGTCGGCGGCGGCCAGCCGCATCGAGCGCCACTCTACCTCGCGATCATCCACGCCGGTCAGGAGAATAAATGGCTCCGATCGCTGCTCGGCTTCGGCAAGTTTCAAAAGCTCAAGACCGGTATGTGCACCGAGCCGATAGTCGATCATGAATACATCGTGCTGGCGCTCATTTATCAGCTCGAGCGCACGGTCAAATGACGGCGTCCAATCGAGCACAAATGGTGAGTTCGGAATCGCGCTAAAAGTTTTCTTCAAAAGAAAGAAATCATCTTCATCATCATCGATGACCAGAACACGAACTTTACGATTAAACGCTTCGAGATCCATGATTAACAGGCAATTCCACAATCTCAAACCAGTATTTACCGAGAGATGTCATGACACTAATGAGACTATCAAACGTCACCGGTTTAGTGATGAACGAGTTGACGCCCAGCTTATACGAACGGTAGATATCTTCCTCGGCCTTCGAGGTCGTGAAGACGACTACTGGAATGTCGTTCAAATTTGGATTAGACTTAATCTCTTTAAGCGCCTCACGGCCATCTTTACGCGGCATGTTCAAATCGAGCAATATGACACCCGGACGCTCCAGTGGCCGATTAGCGTACTCGCCCTGCTGCAGGAGATAGTCAAGCAGCTCCTCGCCATCCTTCACACGAACCAATCGATTGAGTAGCTTACTTTCTTTGAGTGCCTTCTGCGTCAACAAAAAGTCATCATCATCGTCATCGGCCATCAATATTACGATAGCGTCCTTACTTACGGTCGTCATAACTTGCGTCCTCCTCCCACCGGCATACGTACTACAAAAGTCGAACCTTGCCCTTCGGTGCTTTCTGCTGTAATTGTACCATTATAACGCTCAACAATCTTGCGACAAACAGCCAGACCGATACCGGTACCCTCGTAAGCCTCTTTGCCGTGTAGCCGCTGAAAGACTGCGAAAATACGGTCCAGGTACTTAATATTAAAGCCGATACCGTTATCTTTTACTCTAATCTCGTACACTTGCTTAGTCTGCGTGGCCGAAATTTCTACGACAGGGTCAACACCAGGTCGTGAAAACTTCAACGCATTACTAATAAGGTTTTGGAAAAGTTGACGCATGTGTGTCGGATCGGCGATAACATGCGGCAACTTGCCAATGTCGATCGTGGCCTGGGTGTCATTTATTCGCACTTCAAGGTCACTCACGACATCACGAACCACTTCATTAAGATCAACGTCACGCCGGGCATTCGGCTTACTCGACACACGCGAAAAGGCGAGCAGGTCTTGAATCAGCGTACTCATGCGTGAGGCTGCATTCTGCATACGCCTTAGGTACTCACTTCCTTCTCCCAGCTCGGCGCTATACTCACTTTCCAGTAAGTCACCGAACGCTTGAATCTTACGAAGCGGCTCTTGTAAGTCATGTGACGATACATACGCAAAGTCCTGCAACTCCTGATTACTACGCGCAAGCTCTTTACTATACGCATGGAGCTCCTTTTCGGCAGACTGTCGTTTGATAATCTCCTTATGGAGACCTTCGTTTGTCTGCTGCAGCTGCTTGGTGCGCTCCGCCACGCGCGACTCCAGCATTTCCTTTTCACGGTTCAATTCAGCCTCTAGTTCATGGCGTCGCTCAATGTCCTTCAGTGAATCCTGGTATAGTTTCGCATTTGTAATCGACAATGAAACGCGCCCTGCTAGTTCCTCTGCCATGCGTAGGTCGCTCTTTGTATACTCGCGACGGGAATCAGACATGGCAAAGCTTATCGCCCCTGCCGGCTTGTTATTAATGAATAGTGGCACAATCATCATGGAGCAAAGATTAAGTGAGGCGAAAAATTCAAGCTTACCCTTATCTTTGATGAATTTACTCACAAGCTCCATATTCACTACAGGATAGAATTCGGACTTCCCAGTTCGCACGACGTTTGGAGTACCTCTCGGATCATCAATGTGAATCGGGTTTTGCTTGCGGTACTGCCTCGCAACGGTCACTTTCTTGGGGTTACGGTGCGCCACGGCGACTTGCGTAAATCCACTGGCGGTATCGTATAAGTCAACCGAACACCAATCCGCTAACGTCGGCACGCTTAGCTTGACGATTTTCTTCAATGTATCGTTATAGTCCAGTGACGCCGCTAGTTCATGGGATGCATCAGCCAAGAATGCCTGTATTGCCTCATTGCGCTTTTGGTCATCAATATCGGTACAGGTGCCGTACCACTTTTCGATTTCACCGGCTTCATTACGAAACGGCAACGCGCGCCCAATCACCCAACGGTAGGTTTTTGTCTTGGCGTAGTACAAGCGATATTCAATCTCATACGGTTCGCCCGACTTCAGTGACTGCTTCCAACGCTGACGAGCCCGTGCACGATCATCCGGGTGAAAGAGGTTATTCCAGCCTTCACCTTCTGTCTCCCCTGGGTGCGTACCCGTATAATCGTACCACTGCTGATTGTAGTATTCGTGGTAGCCGTCAGGTCTCGCCACCCAGACCAGCTGGGGCATTGAATCGGCAATGAACCGCAGGCGAGATTCACTCTCCTCTAGCGCCCGCTCAGCCTCTTTGCGCGCAGTAATGTCAATCATCACTCCAGGAAATGCATACGGCTCGCCGTTGCCGTCGTACTCCAGCTCGCCACGGGCAATCACCCAGTGAACTTTTCCAACTTTATCAACCGTACGATATTCCGCCTCGTACGTTTTTCCACTCTCAATTGCAGCCGCAATCTGCTCCTTCACCAGAGCACGGTCGTCACGATGAATCGAACTTATAAACTGGTTAATCGGCATGCCTGTCTTGGCGGCTACATCATCAATGCCGAAGAGCTTTGCAACACCACTATCAGCGACCACTTGATTATCCCTAATCATCCAGGTCCACGATCCGACAAGGCCAGTTGCGAGTGCGTTCGCCTGCTGCATCTCAGCAAGCCGCAGCTGAGCACTCTTTTCGACCATGTCAGTTACCTCTTCGGTATTTTGAACAATGGCGATTACTTTGCCGCTGTCGTCAGTAATGGGGTGATGAATCGCTTGCCAGTAGCGGATGTCAAATTCACCATTTTCATTGGGAATGTCATAGCGAATCACTCCGGTACGTACCGAGCGACCCGTTTTGAGACACTTTTCTAGCACTTCGTATAACTCGCCACGGCCAGTTTTACGAGCGCGCGCTGACACATCAGGAAAGACCTCGAACAGTCCTTTGCCAATTATTTCATCTCGAGTTTTACCGGTTGCCTTAAGGTAGCCGTCGCTGGCAGCTATCATCATAAAATTTGGTGGATCGTTTTTTAAGACAACAAGCCCTTCGGGCAAGTCAGTGAACAGCTTTTTGAAATCAATCAAGTTGATAGTGTGCATTTTTTTACTATACCAATCTATAAAGATAAGGGACAGTCATCTGTCCCTTATCTTGGCTACTATGCAGTGCGTGCAAGAAATAACAGTGGGCTGAAATCCTTAAACGTTGACGCCACGGCGGCGGGTAAAGGCCTTGACGATCGCCAACAAGATTACAGCACCAAGGATAGCGACAAGCAGGCCTGGTAGGCTAAACTCATTGACGTCAGCGCCGGTCGTCATACGAACAATCAGTCCACCAATAAAGGCACCGATGATACCGACGATAATATTTGCAAGTGCACCCATCTGGGCATTGGTCTTCATAATCATTGAAGCGATCCAACCAGCAAGTGCACCGAATACGATCCATAGTAGAATATCTAACATATTGTTATCTCCTTCACGTTATATTGTGCTGATAGAATAACGCGAAAAATCAGTGATTTGTGTGAAATAAATTACGAATTCTTATATTTTGATGAATCTTACACCAAATTCTCAGCAATAATGTCTCTTCCCTAGTAATCCTCTATAACCACCATACGGTCATAGCCCTCATCTAGACTAGGAGGATGCATTTGCAGACGATTTGCCATCACTTCTACTGCTCGGTCAGGTACAACTCGTGTACGTTCGCGATTACGCTGTTTGGCGACCGACAGCGGCGTATTAAACCAGTAAGCCACCACATCCGTCGCTCCGTGTTGACGGCAAAAAATCACCGCCTTTCGGCGATCTTGCTGGCGGGAGTTGGTCATATCAATCACCAGCCCCTTACCTTGCTGTAAATTCTGCAGAAGACGCTCATGCAGCAAGCGCATTACCACCAGGTGATTGCTTTGATCGCCAGGGTCGCCATTCACTTCAGCGCGTATATCGTCGGCGCTCAAATAAGCCAGCCCTTCACGCTTCGCGAGTGGCTTCAAATAGGTGGTCTTTCCGCTCCCTGGCACTCCAATCCCAATAACTGCCTTCATATACATATTTTTACATATATACTCACACAGAATGTGAAATAGGCTACAGGTACCATCTCGTACAACTTCATATTAAAAGACCTCCCGTAGGAGATCTTTTAAGCCGAATTCCGTTAACGCCGTGGACCGTAGTTACGGAAACTTGGACGTCGCCTACGGCGGACAATCATCCAAATTCCACCTGCTATCAGCGCGATTAAGACAAGTAAGCCGATTCCACCTGCAATGAGAATAACCGGCGGCACCACCCAGAACGATTTACTCACTTCAATCGTCTGGTTGTTCGTTCCGTAACTCAATGTTGCAAGAACAGTATAATGTCCGAAACTATCCGCTTCCTTCAGTGCCACATCCCAACGACGCGCACTATCTGGCAAAATCACATCCCGTGGATCAGTCGCATTGAAGTCGGTCGCGTAAACCACTTCACTTCCTTTTTTTACAGAAATCTTACCAAACGGTGCTACCTGAACATTACCAGCATTCTGGAAACGAGCCGTTACCTGAAGGTCATTACCGTTTAAGAAGAATGAACCGGTCTTACCTTTTTGTTGGACAGAGAAATCGGTAAGGTCAATCTTTTCCACCGTATCGCCAGGTACGCGCAGCAAAATCAGCGACGCCACGCTAGCACTCAGGTTGACCTGGCCGCCGTCTTCCGGGGAGGTTGGAGCAAATCGTACAGCTCCAAAGTAACCGCCCGCCTGAGCGTCACTCGGCACCGTAATCGTCACCTTAACTGTCTTTGACTGCTTGGCAGGGATGACCACATCGCTAAGCGGTGACATAAAGCGCTTCAGGCTATGCGTCGGCGCAAACATGTTCTCATCCAGAATCAAAGCCGGCGTACCGCGCTCGTCACCCGCAACGAAGTCGTTTTCAATCGGATGAACCATGATAGCCTTGTCCGTGAGGTTGGTGATCGTTGTCTGAACCACCTTACTTTCACCTGGGTTGACTTCAATATCAGTACGAACCGGCGACACTTTAAGCGTATTCGCTGCATTCGTTGCTTGCTGCGCCGCAACTGGCAAGGCTTGGTAACCCAGGGCCAGGATTAAAGCGACAACGAGACCTGTCAGGAGTCGCCCACTCATCCTGCTCCAATCCACCATTACACCTTGCTGTTTCATGTATTGTTCACTACTTTCCGTTATGTCAGACTCTACCCAGTAATGAGCATCATTTGATATCTATTAGAATTTGCCAGTTGCAATCAAGCTGAGGTCAGCTGAGTACGTACCCGCTGGCGTACCGTTGTTGACACTTGCCCCAAAGGTTAGTGCCATATTCTTATTGTTGGCTGGCGCATTGTTTGTGTCGAGGAATGGATCACCAAAGATACTAGTGACACCGGTTGCATTACCAGATACGTAATTGAGTGCATAAGTTGTGTCGTTGTAGCCTGAACCTGTCACTGGCTGGTATGTTCCCATTGCACCAACGGCTGGCGTATCAGTTGCTGTCGCCGTACGTACACCGAACTTAGCTTGGCCTTCAGAAATGCCGCTAGTAAGAGCAGGGGAAATGTCACAAGCACTTGGAGCACCGGCGCGAAGCAGACCGCCACAGTTGAGTGCGTTACTCTTTAGACGCACTACCGCACCACTAGCTGCGTTAGTTGAAATTTGAGTGTTAATTGTACCTGTACTGACCGCGGTTGGTGTCAGGGCGACGATATCGCCGACTGTTTCACCGAGCTTCAGTACCGGAGAGTTAGTTCCTGTACAGTTAGCACTAATTGCTTGTCCAGATACACAGAAGGTCAAGCTTTCAAGGACAGCACCAGACACACCAACGCTATTGGTGATCGAGGTGGCGATACCACCTTCATCAACTGTTGAGCCGGGAGTTTCAGAGGTATAGGCTGTTGCCGCTGCTTCGTTGGCAAATGTTGCGATACGCGCATAGAGAGGGCCGGCGGCTGATGGGTTGGTGATGCCGCTAATTGCAACTGACACTTGGTCGTCAGCGCCAATTGCCCCAACAACGATCACCTTACTCGCACTACCGGTTACATCTGTAAATCCACTTGTGGTCGAAGCAGCACCTGCGGCATTCATGCCACTCGGCGCTGTACAGACCTCACCCATCACTGGACTGTCACTACAGAAGTCGAGTACAAAGGCACCCGCACCACCCACAGCCGTAAAATTAATCGTGTACGTCACACCTGTCGCTGCTGCCGATGAGCTGCTCAAGCTGAGTGAGCGGTCTGTTACCTGTGCGGCGGCTGCCATAGCCGGCAGCATTGCGGCAAAAAGCAGCGCAATTGCCGTCACAAAATACCCCATACGGTAATTAAATAATTTTAAACTTTTTATATCTACTCCCACGTCCCACATCCTCCAAATTTATGTGTTCTGACTCGTATCGGCCTTAGTGTACCACAGTAGTGCTCATGCTTGTCAAGCACCATTGATTAACTATTGCTACTCCACCGTAAAGCCGTCTCTTTCTTTTAGCATTTTCTTGCGTAAAGACAACAACTGACTCCTGCGTCCTAGCCAGTACGAAGGAGCGAGTAGCGCCAGTGACGTAACCGTCGGCACCCATAGCACCTGAGCTGGTGCCGCATCAGTTTGTCCATTCCTTGAATCGGCTTGAGTGGCCGTAGCGCCGTCAACCTTACCGCTCGCGACTGCGACAAGCTGAAGGAATGCGCTCACACCATTTACATCAGTCACCCTAACATTCACCTGGTAGATACCCGCCTTTTTATAGACATGATCAATTGTCACTACGCCTGCTAGCGCCTGACTCTTCAGTTCGGGCCCCGATCCGTCACCCCAGTCAACACTAAACGCG
Organism: uncultured bacterium; assembly: GCA_966210935.1. Taxonomy (GTDB): domain Bacteria; phylum Patescibacteriota; class Saccharimonadia; order Saccharimonadales; family Saccharimonadaceae; genus CBIHLX01. The sequence goes on from CBIHLX010000009.1 coordinate 15,406, forward strand.
TACGGGCCAGCGCCGCCAGAGAGCTGAAGCGGCCAAGTCAGTGGACTGCTTGCGGCAGCCGAGCGACGCCCGTACGAACTTGTCAGCGTCATGAGGGTACCAAAGGCCGTAAAACTTGTGTCGGTATACGTCACAGTCACTACGTTTGAAGCAGGTCCCGCCTGCTCGAGATCATCATAAACGATAGCACTCAGCTCATTAGTGCCGGCAAAGAGACTGACTTCCAAGCTAAAACTGCCGTTACTACACATAACCGACCCGACCATAACGCTGTTGTTATAGATCTGCACCAAAAGACCAGCTGGACAAATACCATTTACAGTAACTGGTGACGTTGCAAAGGAAGAGCCATTCCCAGGTGTCGTGATTGTAGCCCCCTGAGTTGGTGGCGGCTGCGTCTTTGTCGCCTCTAGCCCATACGAACCAGGCATAGGGTTAGGTGTTTGAATAGGGTCAAGTGCCGACACTGGCGATGACAAGATGATAGCCGCAAGCAGCAGACAGAGACCGACTAGTGCCGGAAGTGCCCACTCTTTACCCAAGCGCTCCATCTGTCTCATTATCTACCACCTGCTCACCCTATGGAGAGCAATTCTCTTATTTACGTGCTGACTTCTTCTGAGCTACCTTGCCACGCATCCCACGAACAAAGCGGCTGATTCGCCAAGCGAAGTACGCAACAATCAGGAGAAGTACGATCAGGACAACGATCGACCACATTGGCAGATACCAAAATGAAGTGTTGCCAGTAATTTCTTGTGTACGGTTACCGTTCTGACCGTAAAATAGGTTGAGAGATGCGGTGTAGTAGCCTGGCCATAGATCAGGAGTTGCACAGGCAGTCGCCTCGGTACGCGAACCGTTAAAGTTTACGTCCTGAGATTTTTTCTTAAAACATGAGGTAAATGTACGCGACTGACCGATAAGCGCTAGTGATCCGTTAGGGTTAACGTCTTCAATCACCTGCTCTTTGCCAAACATATTCTTGACCGTAATACTACCGACCGGGCTCTCGGTGACATTACCGTTATTCTTTAGCGTATACGCAATAAGTTGAGGCTGATCAACTGTTACCTTTGTGTAATACGCTTCCTTGCCGTTAGCAGATGGGAAGTAGGCACCGAATTTTTCAAGCTGCAGGTTTTCATTCACAGTACCAGGCACAGAGGCAAACACCAGTGTTACACCTGAAGCACTAAGGCCAACGTTGCCGCCTTCAGAGGCACCTGATGAGTAGACGATCGCGCTGTAGTAGCTACCGGCGCCTTGTCCTTCTGGGATGGAGACACCCATATCAACCGTTTTACTTTCTTTCGGCGGCACGGTAACTGTCTGCGGAAGAGTCAAAAATGGCTTAAGTGACCATGTTGTCTGCGGCGCATCTTCAGCAAGCATTAGTTTTGGTGTACCGGTGTCGTCGTTGAAGCTAAAGTCGACAAGACGAAGCGAGAGGATCAAGGGTGCCTGGCTATCGAGATTGCGAATCGTCAGCTTATCACTGACCGACTTGCCCGGCTCAATTGTATAGTTCTTTTTTGGCACGATACTCAGCGATGCTGAGCCTTGGGCGGCAGCTGGCAGTGCAGGCACGACGGATGCAACGCCAATTAAAACTGCACATGCAGCCATCACTATGCTTGTAAAGCGTTTCATTTTTCCCCTTTTTCCTTACCTGTTACTCTCTTTTTGAAGTATAAGCAGTATTGTACCACTAAAAGCGACCACTGGCTACGAAGTTGATCGTTGTACTATACACACCAGCTCGTAGGTTAGGATCGGAGTTCACGATATAGCTGACGGTGAACTTTTTCATCAAGCTGACATTCGGCGAAAAGGCAACCGTATCACCAGATTGGTACTTATAATGATTCGTCAGGCCGTAATCCGAAGAGGCGACGGCATTCGCCCAGGTTCCTTCAGGGTCACTCCCTACACTTGGTGCATTATTAGCGACGAGATTAATGCCAAACTGGTTCGTTCCCTGTTGGCTTGGCGTCGGGCGAGAAAGACCATCAATGACGTTCTGGCCTGAACTGAGCGGGCTACCGTTTGCCGTGATAACAAAGCCACCAGAGGCGTTGGTACCAACTGCCATTTGCGACTGAGCGGTTAACGTATCATCCGGACTCAGTTGTCCCATGTCCCGGTAGTACGTTCGGTTGGTCGACTCGCAGTTTTCCGACACTTCTTCAGCCACACAAAAAACCAGCATTGGCGTCACTTGAGTTTCAATCACAATTCCCTTCGATACCTGCCCCATGACTGAGCCGAAGTCGATCTCCGGCCCACTCGCATCGCTCGAAGCATAGCTTGCAAGCCGTATCGCAAAGAACCGGCTTGCATCGCTTGGGTTGACGATACCCTCAAAAACATACGTCGACGGCGAGCTGGCGGTTACCATAGTTGACGAGCGAGTCAGGGTGAGGCGATTTGGTGACTTTGGTGCAACCGAAAAACCTGTCTCCCCAGACTGGCTTTTGAGCGTCGCTCGCGAGACGTCGAGCCCCGATGGCGCAACACAGGGATCATACGGAATCGGGCTATGGCAGAACAGTAAATCAACTGACCCGACATCAAGCGTGCTCATATAGCGAAACGTGAGTGTGTAGGCAGAGGTGACGCCCGGTTCATTGTTTCCAATAAAAAGACTCCTGTCCTGGAAGCGCATAGCCGCGCCCGCCGGCGACACCACGATCAACACCACGAGACACAGGGCAACGACAAGCTCGTGCCAGGCAGCATGCCACGTAAACGTACTCCCGTGATATCGATACAAATGATGATGCATATGCGTTATTGTACTAAACAACATCAGGTCCCGGTAGTAGCGGCTCAAATTAAATAACCGGCCCTACGACCGGTTATTTAATTTCTTTACACTACTCTCTAGTACTGAGGAGCGGCAAGGAAGTTGATCTTGGTTGTGTAGACACCAGCTGGTGTGTCTGCAGCGATGTTACCAACGTAGCGAACCTTAGCAGTGGCGCAGCTGATAACTTGGCTGTTTTCCTGAGCGATAACAACAGGAGTTGTGAGGCTCGATTTCTTGAACGCGAACTGGGCGTTGTTAGTAGTCGTCAGGTCGCTAATCGAAGCCGTATCACCATCCGCATAATCCGGTTCGATCACAAGAGGGGCGATATTAGGTGTGATCCAGTTTGATGGGAAGGTGTTTACCGTGTCAATTGTATCCGCACCCGTATTGGTGCCAGCGTTAACAATCGCTAGACCAAACTGTTCTGTGCCTGGGTGACTGTAGTCCTTAGCGCCATCGTTACCGTTACCAGCAGCCGCACCAATTGGAGCGATGAAGTCACCGACGGTGTTTTGAAGGGTATTACCTGAGTAGTACACAGTTGCACCACCAGATGAGTTGGATGACAGGCGCCAGTACGAATGCGTATCATAGGCGCGGCCAGTTTCGAGTGAGTACTCGGCGTCAACGTTACCGAGGTTAAGACGGTTGTTGTCGATCACCTGCATAGCATCACATGAACCGTGTGGCGCTGCCTGAGTGTCCGGGTTGCGGGTGCCGACCGAGAAGGCCATGGTTTCCAGAACCTTAGTCGTGATGTGGATTGAGTCAGTCATGACGTTCGCCACAGTTACACCACCATCGACATTATTTGCGCCACCAGGAATCAAGTTTGCAGTGTTATCAGTATCGAAGGTATTGAGCTTCACGAAGAAGGCGCCGCTACCAGGGTTGGTGATGTAAACCGTTTCAGATGGACGGAAGACAATCTTCACCGTGTCACCGTTTGCAATAGCATCACCGGTTGCACTCGTAAGTGTGACGAAGTTATTCCTACCAGTCAGCGCACCTGAGTGAGCGGTGTCTTCTTTGTTTCCAGCAGTTAGCGCCCAAGTCTCTGGTGTAGCAACACCATTGACGTAGAGCTGGAATTGACCTGCTGCAGGATCGGCACCAGGAGTTCCCTGAGCGAAGCTGTTACTAATCTCGAGGTCACTGCGGCTGTTTGGCCATGCTGCAGCGTTTAACTCACGAGTCGAGTCAGCGGTGTCGCCGTCATCGTTTGGGTCAGCATCACCGGTATTGTTACCAGGCGCCTGACAGACACCGGCCGCACCAGTACAGTACTGCAACGTAAATGCCTTAATTGTCTTTGTGCTACTTACCTTGAATTCAAAGGTTTCACCGGTCTTTTTACCGTTTGGACCTGAACCAGCTGGCGCATAGTTTTCACCGATTGCATTTGGTGCGGCTGCCGAGTTACCAGAACCGTCCGTATCCTGGAAACCAGGTGCGGAGCTCGAAAGCATCAGTGAACGTTCAGTGAGTGGATTCAATGCATCCGCAAGCACTTGAGCCGTCGGGATAACCGCTGCCACAACAAGGGCAGTCGCTGCACCAAGCAATGTACCGCGCTGGGCAATTGACTTGAGTGTATACATGTTTTTGTATATCTCCTTTTTGTTTTATTTATGCCCCATTTATTGGGGGGTATAGGCGCATTTTAGCACTACCGTTTCGTAGACACAATAGCAAATATGTTTTATCCACAACCTTTCCACAGGCATATGATTCGTAGCGTCTAACTAATAGACAGGGACAATAATTGCCGCGTAGTCAGCTGTATAGTGACCGGCCGGTGTCGAGTTTGAGACGTTTACAATCATGCTGATTGTATAGCTTGTTTCTCCAGATTCAGTATTACTGTGAGCAATCTCATCACCGCTAACATACTTAAATAGATTTGCGGTCTGATAGCCATTCCCCACAATACCAAAGCTCGTTTGGGCTGACGGTACCTGCACAGGATTAGCCCCAATAGCTGGCGACGTATTGGCAACCGCGTTAATCCCAAACTGCTCGGTTCCTGGCGTCGAAGCGGTTGGGGCGGCTGGCGTCGCGAGTGTATGGCCGGCATACTGTGGTGGATTACCAACGATCTGGACAACATAGCCATTACTCAGATAGTTACGAATCTTGACCACCATCGTCTTCGTGGCTGTCCGCTCGGTTGTCAGCTCTCCGAGGTTGGAAGCACCAGGTTCGATAATAACTTCTAGAAGCGGGTCACTCCCGGTCACGGCACCAAAGCGTGCTTTTGATTCACCGCCGACGCTTGTACCAGCCGAAACGTCACCAATCGAAGCACGAGCACAGTACTGCGAAGTACACCCCTCAAGCGATGAACCTGTCCCTAGTTGCATTTCCGATACCTGATAGTTTGGCGAGCTCGACGTCTCAGCGTACGCTGTCGGCAGGCTACCCCAAACAAGCACTGCAAGCAGCACGATAGATCCGTATCGCCACATTCCCAACTTACGCATAAGCTTTATTCATCTATAGTAGCACTTGTCCCCCGAAAGCTACACCTAGCATCAGTCCCTTTGCTGTGCTAAGCTATTGCATAAGCATTTATAAAAAACACATCATTATGGAACCTGACAAACAACCCTCTTCTTCCACAGACAATCAGCCGTCGGCCGAAGCGCCGCAGGCACCCGTTGATGCGCTCAGCCGCACCCCGGAAGACCTAGGACAGGAACAGGCCGCCCAGGCCACAGTAACACCTGACACTCACGACATCAGCGCAGCACCGGCTAAGAAAGTCTCTCCCCTAAAGCGCTTTTTTAAGAAAATAAACATTTATCTGCTTGGCTTTATTTTACTCATGATTATTGCCGGCGCCACCACTGTCGTTAACTATCTCAACAGTCAAAAACGCCCCGAGCAACCAACTATCGCCACCCAGGGCCTGACTCAGGACACCCTAAAGCAACTGGCTAATACCGATGCATCGGTTGGCAATACTTCGCAAACCCTCACTATTCAGGGTAATGCCGTCATCGCCGGTCAAACACTCACGCGCGGCAACCTCAATGTAGCAGGCAACTTCCAGACTGGCGGTAGCATCCAGGCACCTAGTCTGACAATTTCCGACACCGTTAATCTTGGTCAAACCCAAATCAACGGCCTCCAGGTCGCCGGCAATGCAGCCGTCCAGGGCAGTACAACGCTTCGCGACCTGAGTGTCGCTGGCACCACCTCGTTAAACGGCGCCGTCACCGCTGCGCAGCTCACCGTTTCCCGCCTTATCCTCAGTGGTAATGCCACGCTTCAAATCCCAAACCACATCAGCTTCACCGGCCCTTCACCAAGTCGCACCGTCAACGGTAGCGTTCTTGGGGCGGGCGGCTCAGCGAATGTCGGCGGCTCGGATACCACGGGCACCATCTCTATCAATACCGGCAACAACCCGACAGCTGGCTGCTTTGCTCGTGTAAATTTCCAACAAGCTTTTAGTAATCAGCCGCATGTCATCGTAAGTCCAGTCGGCGCGGCTGCCGGACAAACTCAGTACTACGTTGACCGCAACAATTCCGGCTTCAGCATTTGCACCGCCGCTCCAGCACCAGCCAACCAGACATTTGCGTACGACTACTTCGTCACTAACTAGCGATTAGACACCCATAAAGACGACAACTCGATCCTGCTTGACGTGCATAAGCGCACGACTAATGGCCACCGTCTGTTCGCCGCCGTCAGGCGTTCGAATAATAAGCGTACAGGGCGTCAGCATACTCAGGAAGTTGTGGTGCTTTGGGAGAATATCAAACGGGCCCGTCGCGTTCACGGCACTAACACTGTAGGCGTCACCCTCGAAATATACCTGAAACGGAGCATACACTTTGACCGCCATGGTAGGCTTGCTATCATGACTAGCCTTGGTCTGATCAGGCTCGGCTGCGGCCGATATGTCTGAGTGCGGTGCGTTGTCGGTCATTACGACTCCTGAAGCGCAGGCTCAGCTGCCTCGTCAGGTGTTTTTACGGTTTCCGTCATGGTATCTTCCGTCCCACCCTTCTCTTCTAGTTTGCCGATAATCGCCTCGACGCCATCGAGTGTCTGTTCACGGGTCATGTGCTCACCCGGTACGCCCGTCACCTTCTCCATCACATTGAAGCGCTGCTTAAAGAATTCAATTAGCTCCTTGGCCTTATTGTAGTCATCGCGGTCTTCGGCCGACAACTCGGACTCGCCGATAATCGCAATGATACCCTTCAGGGATTCGTATTTCTGCAAGATAGCAATTGTTCGCGTCGCAAGCTCGTAGTGTCGTTCACCCACCACTTCAGGAGTAAGAAGGCTCGATTTTGAAGCGAGAATATCCACCGCCGGGCGAATACCTTGCGCAGCAACGGCACGGCTGAGAACAATTGTTGAGTCGAGCTCGTGTTGAATCATCTGCACAGCAGGGTCCGACAGGTCATCTGCGGGCACGTAAATCGTCTGGAGCGCCGTGATTGAGCCATTCTCGTTACTTGCCAGGCGATCCTGGAATGTCTTCACATCTGAGAAGACGGTTGGTTGATAGCCACCTTCGGCGGGCGTTTGGTCGATGATGGTCGAGACCTCATTTTTCGCCTGAATATAGCGATACATGTTATCCGCAAAGAGTAGAACATCTTTCTTTTGGTCGTCGCGAAAATATTCGGCAAGCGTAATAGCGGCAAGACCAATTAGGCTACGCTGGACTGGGTTTTCATTCATCTGACCGAAGAACATGGCCGTTGTTTTAAGCAGGTCATTGTCGCCAAGCGTTTTGTAAAGCTCGTGGCCCTCGCGAATACGCTCACCAATACCAGCAAACATACTGATTGCGCCCGAACCTTCGGCGACGTTGTTGATAATTTCCATGGTGAGGACCGTCTTACCCACACCAGCACCACCGACAATACCAATTTTGCGGCCTTTCACAAATGGCGTGAAAAAGTCGAGCACCTTAAGGCCAGTCTCGAGAACAGCATCGGAGCGCAGCTCAAGGCTCGTCTCTTGGAAAGATGGTGAGAAGATTGGTCGCTTTGGCATCTTGGCAAGCGTCTCATCGTCGAGCTGTGGCT
>CBIHLX010000010.1:0-22614 GCA_966210935.1 uncultured bacterium
CGTCAGCTTCTCGGCACCCCATTCAAAGTGGAAGGTGCCCGGCTGGAATGCCAGCTTTGTTTCAGGATACTGCTCAAGATACTCAAGGAGATCCTCATGAAGTTGCCAAGCTGATTTGCTGATCAGTGAGAGGTACACCCAATCAGGCGCCTGACGAGGCGCGTGCCATGAATAGTCATAATCTTCATTGCGCACTAAGATTGTACGATCAGCGCCGTAACGAAGCACATAGTAATAGTTCGACTTAATCCCCGCCTGCACAGACATTGGCGTAGTATCAATTTGCTCACCGTGCAGATACTCAAGCGACGCACGACCAGGCTCATCGTCACCAAGAAATGCCATCAAGCTTGAGTTGAGGCCAAGGCGTGCAAATGATACGGCGGCGTTTGGTGATGGGCCAACAGCCTGGACAATCTCGACACTGTCATATGGCGGTTTCGAGCCAAAAGGCAAGCTGAGACGCTTGCTGCCATCGGCATCGGTATCGATGCGCGCATAATCTTCATTGAGCTTAATAAATGCATCGCTAAAAATATCACCGATACTAAGAATTGACGGCGTCGCAGCCGGCTCGGGATCGCTCGTTTCAGAGTTATCCTTTTTAACCGGTGTCAGGCCAGCATCCGCCGCAAAGCCATCAACAATACTATTTTCGGTGCGTGGATGCTGATAGTATCGATCGACTAGTTCGTGCTTCAATGCATCCCGCAGCCCGTCCAATGTACGCTCCTCGAAGCGGCGCGTATGATTGCGCTGAATATCATGCAGATTGAAAGAAATCACTTCACCGTCAATCACCAATCCGACAAACGCAGTCTCACTGAAAAACCCTACCTCTTTAGCGCGCGAAACAAGTGAATTGTATAGCTCGTGAGCCGTCGTATCGGCAGGATCAAGACCGATTTGACGCATTACCGCATGACCGCGGGCAATAATATCGCCCACCAGACGAACGTCCACCCCGGCATGACCGGTTGCTCGCTCAAGATTATGTACAGCTACCCCAAACTGAGGTTGCGTCGCACCTAGTAAGTCTTCTAAAAACTTTGCCATATTATATCGTCTTCTCCGTTAACGGCATGTCATGCAGTTTTGTATGTTGGTGTAAAATCCCCGCCTTGGCGCCAATATGCATTACGACAGATGTCGAGTTGGCACTTGCAAACACAATAGCCTCCTTCAAGCTCTTCCCCTGCGCCCATTGACTCAAGAAGCCCGATCCAAACGCATCACCGGCACCGGTACGATCAATCACTTTCACATCCTCATACATACCGGCACGAACGACCGTCATGCCGTCTGTCGCAACTACGCCGTTCGGCCCGTCACTAACGATCGCCACCGGCACGTAGTGGAGTGCGTGCCGCGCCAACTCCTCAAGCTCCGTACCTTCAACTATCGTCTGCATTTCTTCGCGGTTCACCGACAGCACATCCACATCTTCAAGCAATGCCTTAAGCTTTGTCGTCTGAGCAAGCTCACCCTTCCCGGGATTAAACATCACCTTCATGCCACGAGCTTTAGCCTGCGCAAAGATCTTATCAAGCGCCTCCATACTCCCAGCCATACTCGACACATAAAGCCACTGAGCATCGACATTCGACAAGTCAAAGTTCTTTGCGTCATAATGCGTCGATGCGCCACGATACGTCAGGATTGTGCGCTCGCCGGAAGGAGCCAACAAGAGTACAGAGTAGCCTGTCTTGTAGCGCTGCGAGTACGTCACACCGCGAGTATCAACTCCCTCGTTATCCAGATCATCAAGCACAGCCTGACCCGCCGGATCATGTCCAATTGTCCCCATGAACTGCGCATGCAGCCCCTGACGAGCAAACGTGACTGCTGCATTCGTTGCGCCACCGCCCGTCGAAAAAGTAATGTTATTAACATCAGCCTTGGCACCTAGCTCGAGCTTCATAAACGTTTCATGTGCAGCCTTATCGGTAACAGGCTTAAACTCATCGCTGTGACTCAGGAAGACATCCTGAACTGCAGCCCCGATCGCAACAATACTTGCCGCCACTACACCACAGCCTTTCCAGCGCTACCAAAGGCACTGATCTTCTCTTCGACCACCACCTGAACCGCCTGATACACTTCGGGCATCAGCTTCACAACAGCATACTCATCCGGATGCTCGCGCAAGACCTTTTCAAGAGTGTCACGGAAAGCAATGCGCATATCACTATTGATATTGATCTTACTTACACCGATTCTTGCTGCATCTTCAAAATAGTGAAGAGGGGTGCCACTACCGCCATGCAGGCTAATCTGGCAGCCAATTGCGTCACGCACACGCCCCAAAAGCTCGAGATCAAGTTCTTTTGGAACTGGATACTTACCGTGCAAGTTGCCGATCGCCGCAGCAAATGTATCAATGCCAGTTGCCTCTACGAAACGTTTTGCACCGTCCGGAGTGGTAAACGTCTTCTTAATCTCTTCGTAGTCGATACTTTCGGTATGTAGGTTTGAAGAACCACCGAAATAGTGCGGCTCACTCTCGACGAGTGCTCCCGTAAACGCAGCGTAGTCAACCACCTCTTTAGTCTTTGCGATAATCTCTTCTTCACTCGCGTCGTGGTTGGCCTGCGAGATATCAATGTGAATAAACTCAAATCCAGCATCAATAGCGCGTTTACAATCTTCAACACTTGGACTGTGATCGAGATTGATATACATTTCAATACCATACTCGGCCTTGTAGTTATCAACCATGTCACGAATATTTTCGAGTCCGATCGCCTTCACTTCACCGTCACTCACCTCAACAAGCACCGGTGCCTGCAGCTTTTGAGCTGCACGACAGATAGCAATGAGCGTTTCCTGGTTATCGATGTTAAATGCCCCAACGGCAAAGCCTTGGCTGCGGCTGCGCTGCATCAAGTGGCGAGCTCGTACGGTATTGTCACGAATTTCTTTAATTGTCAGTCCCATAGTATTCTCCTAAAATCCTTGATGATAACGTGGCACACGGTCAATAAACTCTTTAACGACTGTAGTAATCGATCCGGCGTCGAGCCCAAAGTAAGCCATTAACTCATTTGGCGCTCCGCTTTCACCGAAACGATCCTGCATACCCACTCGATAGAGTGGCGTTGGCAATTTTTCACCAAGCAACTCAGCAACCGCACCACCAAAGCCACCAGCAATCTGAGCCTCTTCGGCAGTCAGTACGCGGCCTGTCTTACGCGCACTCGCTAAGATTGTCGCCTCATCAAGCGGCTTGATTGTCGGCACATGAACCACTTCAGCATGAATACCATGCTCCTCAAGACTCTTAGCAGCAAGCAGCAGCTGCGCTGTCAATGCGCCAGTTCCAAGAAGACTAATATCCTTACCCTCGCGCAGTACGTAAGCCTTACCAATCTCGAAAGGAGACCCCTCTGTACTAAATACTGGCGTCTTCTCACGAGCCAAGCGCAAGTAGCTCGGCTTACCGTTATCAGCGATAGCGCGCGTTGCTTTTTCAGCTTCAACGCTGTCGCCAGGCGCAATCACTACCATGTTTGGCAGCACACGCATCAGTGCAATATCTTCGAGCATTTGATGCGTCGCACCGTCCGGACCGACGCTCACGCCGGCATGCGATCCGATAATCTTCACTGGCATATCATTAAGCGCCGCTGTTGTGCGAATTTGCTCCCAGTTACGACCAGGGCTAAATGCTGCATAGCTACTCGTAAACGGAATCTTGCCAGCACGCGCAAGACCACTTGCGACAGTCACGAGATTTTGCTCTGCTACGCCGATTTCGATAAAGCGCCCAGGAAAAGCATCGCGAAAGAGATGCATCTGTGTACTCTCGGTAAGATCAGCACTCAAAGCAACGATTTGCTTGTTCGCTTCACCCGCAGCCTTTAGTCCGCGGCCAAATCCAGCACGGATTGGCTCAAGCGCTACTTTATCGGTGTATAGTCGTTCATCAAGCGGGAAATGCGTCATGCTAAGTCTCCTGAGGTAATTTTTCCATCGAGTGTGCGTAGCTTTGCGAGCGCCTCTTTGGCCTGCTCGTGGTTTGGCGGCATGCCATGCCACTTGTAGTCATACTCCATAAAATCAACACCCTTGCCCGGAATAGTATGAGCAATAATTACGCTCGGACGATTTGTAATCGCGCGCGCCATACTCGCAGCATCAATAATACTTTCCATGTTGTGGCCGTCGATCTCTTGGACATGCCAACCGAAGCTCTCCCATTTACCGCGCAGATCTTCAAGCGGCATAACGTCATCAGTCGAACCGTCAATTTGAATGTTGTTGCGATCAATGTAAACAATCAGCTGGCTCAATTTGTATTTACCAGCAAACATGGCAGCTTCCCAGATATTGCCTTCGTTAAGCTCGCCATCACCGGTAACTGCATACACCCATCGATGTCGCGCATCATCAAGATACTGCAGACTATATGCATAGCCCGCCGCCTGACTGAGGCCGCTACCTAGCGGGCCGCTCGTGTTTTCAAGGCCCGGTAGCTTCGTACGCTCCGGATGGCCCTGCAATCGGCTGCCGAACTTACGAAGAGTCTGAAGCTCCTCGACGTCAAAATACCCACGCTCAGCCATAGCCGCATACTGCACGGGCACAGTATGACCGTTACTCAGGAAAAAGATATCTCGCTGATCCCATTCGGGCTTTAACGGGTCAATATTCATGATATTGAAATAAAGCGCCGTCAAAATATCAGCAAGCCCTAGCGGACCGGCACTGTGTCCACTCCCCGCCTCTTCAAGCATTTTAATAATACGCTGACGAATCTCGTTCGCCTTCTTCTCGAGTTGTAAGATTGTTAGTTGCCCACCCACTTGTCTAGATAATTCCGTGTTTATTAATTTCAGTTACCAGTGTATCATAAGCGGTTTTCGGGTCGTCAGCTTTTGCAATCGCACTACCGACGTTTAGTACATCAACGCCACCTTGAGTTAAGCTAAAGGCATTCTCAACGTTGACGCCACCGTCCCAGCCAATCTCAACATCAGCACGAATATTGCGAATAAGGCGTACCTTCTCAAGTTGCATCAGACTCGCAACGCCACCATACTGGCCAAGCGTACCACTAAAGATCATCACGTGGTCGGCAGCTTCAATTGCACCCGCTACCGTACTTGGTACAGTAGAGCGTAGAAGAGCTAGGCCGGCTTTTATATCTGCCTTCTGTACGCGCTTGATTACTTCAACAACATCTTCCTGCACTTCGGCGTGGAAGATAATCATATTAGGCTTAAGGCCAATTAATGTATCTAGATATTCACTCGGCCGAGCCACCATAGCGTGCACGTCAACCGTCCACTCCTGTGGCCACCAGATCTGCGCTGGGCTCACTGTAAATGTCGGGGCAAATTCACCGTCACTAAGATCGATTTGCACGCGTTGAGCAAATGAATGCAGGCGATCTACCTGCGCCTTATAATCGTCGGCCGATTCAGCCAAAATCGTTGGAGCAATCACACTCATAATCTACAGCTCATCAATCTGCGTATTGCGACGCTTATAGCGAACAGCGTGTGAAAACGGCGTATTAAGCCAAGTTTCAATGATGCCTTGCCACGCTGCTTCATCATCTTCTAGGACTCGAGCAGGCAGCGCCAGGATATTACTATCGTTATCATTACGTGATTCGCGCGCTTCAAAAGCATCCCAAATCACTACCGCGCGGATACCGCGGAAACGATTGGCGGCAATTGCCATACCCTGACCACCGCCACAAATAAGAATTGCACGCGGATCTTTCTCAGTTGAACCAAGTACTCGCATGGCCGCCATATGAGCAAACTCAGGAAAGTCGTCATTTGGATCTAGTTCTTTATCGCCAATATCTTCTACCTCGTAATTGTGCTTCGAAAGATAGGCAAAAACTTTTTCTTTTAATGCAAAGCCTCGGTGATCGGCCCCTAGGAAAATCTTCATGTCCTAAGTATAAGCATTTTATTTCCAAAACAAAAGCACTCCTTTGGAGAGGAGTGCTTGATTTGTCGAATAACTACTTTTGAAGTGCCCGACCAGCGTCAGCAACGAGCTCAACGAGGCGGTTGCTATAACCCCATTCGTTGTCGTACCATGCAACAACCTTAATCAGATTGCCACCGACGACGTTAGTGAGTGGCAGGTCAACAACACAGCTGTGGCTGTCACCCTTGAAGTCACTCGAGACAAGCTCCTCTTCGGTTACGCCGAGGATACCCTGATAAAATGGCTGCTTCGACGCTTCCTTGAAGACGTTATTGATCTCTTCGATTGTCGTATCACGCTTCAGCACGACCGAGAAGTCACTCATACTCACAACAGGGGTTGGTACGCGGACACTCAGTCCACCAAAGACACCCTGCAGCGCCGGTAGCGCCTTAGCAGCAGCAATACTTGCACCAGTTGTAGTTGGTACGATATTTTCAGCCGCAGCACGCGCTTCACGCAGATCCTTAGCCGGAGCATCCTGGAGACGTTGACTGGCGGTGTAGCTGTGGACAGTTGTCATCATTGCCTTTTCGATACCGAAGTGGCTTTCGAGTACAGCCATTACCGGAGTAATACAGTTGGTCGTACAGCTCGCGTTACTGATTACATCAGTCGAACCTTCAATCTTATCTTCATTGACGCCGAGTACGATCGTATCAGCGCCGTCACCCTTCGCAGGTGCCGAAATAACAACCTTCTTAGCACCACCGCCATCGATATGCGCACGTGCAGCAGCAGGATCTACGAAGAAGCCGGTGCTTTCAATCACAACATCAACACTGTAGTCACGCCATGGTAGTTGCGCAGGATCCTTTTCAGCGAGAACAGCAATATGCTGACCATCGACAATAATACCTTTTTCGTCATAACCGACCTCGTGCTGGTATGTACCGTATGACGAGTCGTGCTTCAGCAGGTGTGCAAGTGTCTTAGTGTCGGTCAGGTCGTTGATAGCAACCACCTTGACGTCACTGCGGTCAAAGGCAATCTTGAAGGCGTTGCGGCCGATGCGACCGAAGCCATTGATTGCCACGTTTACTTGGCTCATTATTTGCTCCTTTTTGTTTTAACATTAGCTGTTTGGCTATTAGTATAGACTGCTTTATCGTATCTGTAAAATATTGACAAAATATATTGTTTAAGCTATAATATGAAAGTTAGGTCCGTACAATATGGAAGGTCTCAGATAATGGTCCTCGCAACTAAACAGCACACCGTTACGATTGTCGACAGCGAAGAGTTTAGCAACGCCCGCAACGGCCTCACCGGCACAGGAATCACCAACGCCGCAAAAGGCAGGAAGGGGGCGAGCGGCGAGAGCATCAAGCTGTCCATCGAGATTAACGAAAAGCCTGTGCGTACATACATGCATAGCGTCTGCTACCACGCCGACGGAAGCGTGGAGGTTATCGCCGAAGCAATCGAGATGGGCGATGGCGAGGTGACGGAATACGATGTCACCTTGACCCTCGGAGTCGATGGCTGGCACGGAACCGCCACGCTAATGTCGCAGAGGCTAATCGACTAACACCCCGTGCGGGCGCCCATCAAACGGCGCCCGCACATTACCCACCCCACCCTGGCCGGTGGTTTTTTATTTTATAGAGGTAGTTTATACTAAAACATACGATGAATAAGCAAGAGCTTCTCGACTACGCAGCACCTCATTACGATGAAGATGCGCTGCTCGAGTTGTCCCATGCAATCGACTTTGCGAGCAGCCACCACGACGGCCAGAAGCGCAAAAGTGGCGAGCCTTACATCATTCACCCACTTCACGTGGCGTCTATCCTGATTGACTGGGGCATGGATATCGACACCATCCTCGCCGGCGTCCTACATGACACCGTTGAAGACACTGAAGCTTCCCTCGAAGAAATTGAAAACCTCTTCGGCCACGATGTCGCATTTCTCGTTGATGGCGTCACCAAGGTCTCTCAGGCACGTGCCGGCATGCGCAACCTTGAAAGCTACCTACCGCAAACCAAAGATAACCTGTCCAAGCTTCTTATCGCCGTCGGGCAAGACGTACGTGTCATCATCATTAAGCTTGCCGACCGCCTGCATAACCTCTCTACCCTTCAGCACATGAAGCCCGAGAAACAGGTCAAAATTGCTCGCGAGAGCCTCGATGTATTCGCCCCAATGGCTGATCGCCTTGGTATGGGCCGAGTACGTATGCAGATCGAAGAGCTTGCCTTTAGCTACCTAAGCCCAACCGAATTTCATCACCTTCAGAATGTCATTAAAAAACGACTCGGCAAAAGCACACGTCGTCTTGGTATCGTTCGCGCCCAAGTTGAACAAGAACTCAAGAAGCAGGGCTTGAAGTTTGAGGTGAATGGACGCGTTAAGAGTGTCTACAGCCTTCACAAAAAGCTGCAGAAAACCGACGGCAATATGGACGATATTTACGACCTCATGGCGCTGCGCGTCATTGTAGAGTCGAAAGAAGACTGCTACCGCGTGCTTGGTATCTTGCACAGTATGTACCAGCCAATGATCGCTCGTATCAAAGACTACATTGCCGTGCCGAAACCAAATGGCTACCAGAGTCTTCATACGACCGTCATTACTCCAAGCAAGCAGATTGTTGAATTTCAGATTCGCACGTATGACATGCACGAATATGCCGAGCGCGGTCTCGCGGCCAGCTTCCACTACCATGAGCAAAAGAGCAGTAAAGATTATGTGCGCAAAAAGGGCGCGTCTGCCAGCCTACCGAGTCAGCTGCAGTGGATTAGTCAGCTCCAAGAAATTGCCACTCGCCTGCGAAACGGTGAGGATATCCCTGAGGACCAACTCAATATTGACCTTTTTGGTAATCGCATTTTTGTCTACTCACCAAAAGGAGATATTTACAATCTTCCCGAAGGTGCACTTCCGCTCGATTTTGCCTACCTTGTCCATACTGATATTGGCATGCACGCCTACGGTTTCCGCGTAAACGGTAATATTCACGCTTTTGATAAACCCCTCCAGAACGGTGATGTCGTCGAAGTCATTACCCGCAAGCTGCCGCAACCAAAGCAGGCCTGGCTCGATCTGGTCACGACGACCCACGCCCGCACAAAACTTCGCGCGCAGCTAAAGCAAATGGGAGTGATCGAAACAGTATCCCATGCTGCGGCAATCATCCGCGAGAAAGCCTCCCGCAAAAAGAAATAACCAGCCCTACGAGCTGGTTATTTTTATAGAGAGAATCCTTTAACGCTTGTTCCAGCGCTCGATTGACTCGTGAATCACTTCTTTTGCTTCACTTACATCACCCCAGCTCTTCACAATAGTCGTGCCCGGCTTCTTAAGGTCTTTGTAGTGATTGAAGTGGAACTCAATTTGCTTAAGTAGCTGCTCCGGCAGATCCTCAAGAGCAGTGACGGCGTTGCCGGTATTACGGTCATCGGCAGGTACAACAACAACCTTATCGTCAACTTCACCATCATCCTCAAACTTCATCACACCAATCACACGAGCTTCCAGGAAGATACCCGTCGAAAGTGGCTCATTGGTGATAATCAATACGTCAAGCTCGTCGCCATCTTCATCGAGTGTCTGTGGAATAAAACCGTAGTTGGTTGGCTTTGCGAAAATCGCAGGCTCAACACGGTCGAGCTGCATTACCGCAAGCTCACGGTTCCATTCAATTTTATGGCTGCTGCCAGCCGGAATTTCGACAACCACATTGATCACGCCGCCATCGACGTCACCTGGTGTCAGGATTTTGTTAAAATCAGCCATCGCTTCTCCTTTACTTACTCCCTCTATAGTAGCAAATCTGATATCATAGGGACAACGATGTTAACTATTGGTCACCGCGGAGCGGCGGGCGTGGCACCCGAAAACAGTCTTGAAGCTCTGCGCGCTGGCGTAGATGCTGGTGCAGATATGCTGGAGTTTGACATCCATCTAACTGCCGATCGCATCCCTGTTCTTATCCATGACAACAACCTCATGCGCACACACAAGAAGCGGATGTTTGTTCATAGCTCGACACTCGCAGAGCTCCGGGAGGCAACCGCCGACTCACATAGCCCGATTGTGACACTCGAAGAAGTGTTCGAAGAATTTTACGGCAAAGTACTTCTCAATATTGAGATCAAACAGCGCGGCGTCGCCAAGGATTTGGTTGCATTTCTTAAATCGAAATACGTCAAAAAAGCAGCCGATTGGGAGAATTTTGTCTTCTCCTCTTTTTACGCCACAGAGCTTCTAGCGCTACGTCACCTCGCATCAAAGGCGACTCTCTGGCTCCTGCACAACCGCAATCCTTTCATCTTTATTGCATACGCACGCCTAATCCAGCTAGATGGCGTCGGCTTCCACCGCCTCTACATCAATGAACTAGCCCTGGAAATAGCCAAAAAGACCAATCTATTTACCTACGCCTATACCGTTAATCGCCCTCACACGGCTTTGATTTTATCTCGCAAAGGACTTGATGCCATCGTTACCGACTATCCCGCAAAGATCCTAAAAGAAATCAAAAAAGAACGCGCCTAAGCGCGTTTCTTTTCATCAAGATACTCTCGTATCGAAAGGGCTGCCGTTGCCCCTTCGCCGACTGCACTAGCAATCTGCATCGTCGCGCCGCTGCGTACATCGCCACTCGCAAATACACCAGGCATGGAAGTCTCGAGGTGCTGATTAGTTTTGATCAGTCCTTGTTCATCAAGTTCAACACCAGTATCAACCAGGAACTGAGTATTTGGCTTAAGACCCACGAATACAAAGATGCCGTCGGTCAAAAACTCAGTCGGCTCGCCGTCTTTTAGAGCCGCAACAGAAGTCACCCGACCTTCCGTAGTAACAATTTCGGTCGGAATTGTACCAAGATGCACTGTAATCTTGCCAGCAGCAACCTGCTCTTCAAGATCTCGCTGCAATACTTCGCTCGCCTTGATCGTACTACGTACTAGTAGATCAATATGCGTGGTGTATCGTGTCAGGAAAAGAGCCTCCTGTACGGCAGAGTTACCGCCGCCGACAACTACAAGGCGCTTATCGCGGTAGAAGGCGCCGTCACAGGTAGCACAATAGTGCACACCTCGTCCGTAATATTCAGCCTCACCGGGAATACCAAGTTTATTATAATCACTGCCGGTCGCGATTAGCACTGTGTGCGCACGCACATCGGTACCATCTACCGTCACCACCTTTACGCCGTCTTCATCGCGAATAGCCGACACATCACCAAACTCGATATGCGCCCCAAAGCGCTCAGCCTGCTTCTCAAGCTGACCTGCAAGCTTCAAGCCCTCGATTCCATCGGGAAACCCTGGGTAGTTATCAACTTGGTCAGTAATGGCAGCCAGGCCGCCGATTACACCCTTTTCATAGAGTACTGTGTCGATATCTTCACGTGTCGTATACACTGCCGCTGCTAGCGCGCTTGGGCCAGCACCCACCATGATCACATCACGAATTGCTTCACTCATTGTATGTCCGCCTTATTTTGCTTCAAGAATTTCTACGATAAATACCAGTGGGCCAGTTGGCTGGCCGGTGCCATTGTCGACATTGCCGTAGGCCTTGTCGGCCGGAATAGTTAGCTTCACAGTTGAGCCCACTTTTTGACCTGCGAGTCCCTCTTTCCAGCCAGCAATCACGCCGTTGAGGCCAAACTCAATCGGACTAAGTGTGCCGCTCTTCTTGCTGCTATCAAAGATCTGTCCGTCAGCAGTCCAGCCAAAGTAGTTGACCTTTACTGTCGACGCATCGGTTACTACCGCACCGCTGCCTTCTTTAAGCACATCAACCTTTAGCGCCGTGACGCTACTCGCATCAAATGATTCAGCCTTGTAACCCTCAAGTGGCTCGTTTGCCTTACGCATCTCGGCAATATACTGCTCATAAGCCTTTTGTTGAGCCTCGGCATCAGACTGCTCATTTTGCGGGATAAGCACCATCGCTGCAAAACCTGCCAGTGTTCCCACTAGCATGACAATTGCAATTATCCATATACCAATACGTTGGCCTGTTTGTGTCGCCATATCTACTCTTCCCTCACATTTAAACTTGTTCTAGTATACCAAATCTAGTGTCGTTTGACTGCACTACGACGCTATTTCTGCGACGCATCATCTTCGTAAACACGCGATGCACGCCACACACCCAGAGCCTGGCCAATTGGCAGTAGGTCGTTATAACCCATAAAATCGGCCGCACGGCGCAACATTGCGCCAACTAATCCTGTAAAGCGTAGACCATGCCATTCAAAAATTGCCCAGAATGGTCCTACCGGCACAACTACTGGTGGCTTAACTGCCTTATAGACCTTTGGCTTTTGACCATTGAGCTCCCGTTTGATATTGCGTGCCACAAATAGGGCATCGTGCAGAGCGGTTTGTGCCAAGCCGGTATACTGCGTCGCTGCATTATCACCCATGACATAGACATTATCCGCTGCCTTCAAATACGCATCAACATTCACACGGCCATTCGGCGCAAATGTAAACTGCTGATCGTGCTGCGCATAAAAAGGATGGTTAGCAACACCGGATGTCCAGATAACCGTACGGCTCCGGATATCGATGTCTCCCATCTTGAGTTCGTCTTCAGACTCAGATTTGACTGCAGTATTCGTATATACCGTTACGCCAAGCTTATGCAAACGCTCCGCAACCAGTCGGCTCGCTTTTTCGCCCATACGAGGTAAGACCCGTGGAGCAGCTTCAACAAGATCAATCTTGATAGGATGATCTTCTAGCTTATAGTGGGCACATAGACGGCGCAGATACGCACCCATGGCGGCCGCCAACTCAACGCCAGTTGGCCCACCTCCGACGATCACGTAGTGACTATCGGGCGTGTGGCGGCTCGTAAACTCATCGCGCAGGTGTGCCTGCAGACGTCGGATTTCTTCAACCGACTTAATACCATGAGCGTGCTTCTCAAGCCCCTTAATGCCAAAGTATGTCGTCACCGTACCGAGTGCAAAGAGCACTTTATCGTAATGATACAACTTACCACTAGCACCCGTAACAACTTGCGCCTTAGCATCAAGGTCTGTAATTGTATCGTGCACCAGCTTCACTCGTGACTTGTTTTTAAATATCGTCTTCAGTGGCACCCAAGATTCTAGGTGACTGTGCCCTGTTGCTGTCGAATAGAGCGCTGGATAATACTGAAAGTCCTTCTTATCACTAATAAGGGTCACCTTCGCAGATGGGTGCGACGCAAGCTCTAGGGCAGCCTTTACGCCAGCAAAACCGCCACCAACAATCGTAATATGCATGTACTGTCTCTTTCTGTCTAATGTCTAGTTATCTATTTGTTTGTATCGCCAAGCGACGGTGCGCCGCAAAGCCAAGTACACCTGCAAGCATCGTGTATATAAGTCCACTAACACAAAGGTGCAGAAGACTGACTGATTCCAGCAGCATGAGCGCACTACCACTAGCAACCGTTGCACCGACTAGTACATGACTAGCCATAACAACACGACGAGAAGCGGTCGCGAGCCCAAGTACACTGCAAACAATACTTGCACATGCTATCAATACGTGAAGCATAATCATCATATCGTTCAGTATACCATCATTACGGCAAGAATCCGCCGACTGCAATCAATCCTAGCATCGCAAGCAGGACCACCAGAGAAACAAAGAACATCCGACGCGCCCATACTACCGCATCACCTTTATAATTTCGTAGACCTTGAATCACCCAACTAAAGCCCACTGCCGTCATAGCGACTGCGTAAATCAGACCAGCATAGCCAGCAAGTGTCAATAGCGGCGCCGATAACACAAACAGCACAACAAAAATAAAGAGTTGTCGCTTCGTACTGACAAGCCCCCTCTTCACCGACCATATTGGCAAGTTTGCAGCACGATATTCCTCATGACGAAACATAGCGATAGCGTAAAAGTGAGTCATCTGCCAAAGCGTCATCATAAGAAATAGCACGAGCGCTGCCGTATCGAGCCGCCCAGTCAGGGCCGTATATCCCGCTACGAGCGGCAGGGCCCCGGGAAGGGTTCCAATGAGCGTACTCCACGAGGTCGTGCGCTTCGCCCAGCCATATAGCAGCACATAGGTTGCATATGCAACAATTCCCAGTATGACCGTTAAAAGATTTGTGCATACGGCCAACAAAACGAAGCCAGCAATACCAAGCAGCAACGAGTATAGCAGTGCGGCTCGCTTAGAGATGACGCCCATCACGACTTCTCGCTGTTTCGTACGCTTCATACGAGCATCGATATTTCGATCAAGTACGTTATTTGCAACACATGCCGATCCAATAACACCTGCTATACCAAACAGCAGACCTACAAAACTGAGTGCGTCAAACCTTCCCATAACAGACACTGCCAGCAAGAAACCTGCAGCAGCGGACAGGGTATTACTCACCGTAATGCCCGGCTTAAGAATATGCAGGTAGGCGTGAACCATTGAGCGCATTAAAAGCCTTTTTCTCGCTGTTCCATCATATAGGCGTCCATCTGCTCGGTTGTCATCATCATATTGTAATTAAGATTATTCATAATCCAGAGCGAACCGGCCACTACAATGACCAAAATAATAAGCATGAATAGTAGCGCCGTCAGGTTCCATCGCGGCCGATCTTCTTGCCCAACATGCAAAAAGAAAATGAGCTGCACAGACAGCTGAACAACCGCCAAAGTCATAAGCACAGCAATTAACCATTGACCCTCAAGTACCTTGTTCATGGCTAACCAGAAAGCAAGCAATGTCAGTCCTAGCGCACCCGCAAAACCAATAATATAGTGAGTAATTTGCTGTCTCAATGAGACTGCCTGCCGCTTCGCCATATTAGATCACCTCCATGAAATATACGATGGTAAAGATAAAAATCCACACCACATCGAGGAAATGCCAGAACATAGCCGCCAGCGACAAGCGTCGCAGCATGTGCACGCTACTTCCCCGCCAAGCTAGGCGCAGCGTTAATACCAGCAGCCAAATCAGACCCACCGCGATGTGCGCACCATGTGTCCCCACGAGCGTAAAGAAGGCCGTCAAGAAACCACTTGCCTGCCAGCTATGCCCCTCACTGACAAGGTGGCTAAACTCCGTCATCTCCATTACCAAGAAGGCAGCACCAAGCAGCATCGTCACTACGAGCATGCCAATCGCTTGCCGAACTTTATCATAACGAGCCAGCAGGAGTGCAAGTCCACAAGTTAAACTACTCACAAGCAGGATCACAGTTTCAACGAGAACAAAGGACAGGTCAAATAGCTCACGCCCCGAAGGGCCGCCATTCGTACCCCCGCTTAGTACAATGTACGTCGCAAACAGTGTCCCAAAGAGCACGCAGTCTGTCATAAGATAGATCCAAAAACCAAGTTGCGTTTTTTGATCACGTGCCGCTACATGTGCCTCGCTCATACCACCACTCCTTTCTGATGACGGACCGCATCAAGTTGCTCGAGCTCCTTAGCGGTCACCACATACTCGATATCATCATTTGTCGTACGAATAATAACAAGTACAATTGCCGCAACAAGTCCAACAATTGCCAGCCACCATATGTGCCAAATTAACCCAAATCCAACAGCCAGCGCCATTGCGGCAATCATAACCCCAAGGCCGGAATTCTTCGGCAGTTCAATATCTTTGTAATCTGGTGCTTTTAACATATGACCACGCCTGCGCGCCTGCTTTTCTTCCCACCAAGCATCCCGTGTCGTCACACTTGGCGTGACAGCAAAGTTGTAAAATGGCGCCGGCGACGGAACGGACCACTCGAGCGTACGACCATTCCATGGGTCGCCTGTTGTATCGAGATTCTTCTTACGATTCCAGATACTCCAACCAAGCTGCAATAACTGTACGGCAATTGCCAATCCGATAATCATCACTCCTACGCCTGCCACAATAAACAAACCCTGCCACCCTGTCGAAGCGTCGTAGTGATCAAGGCGACGCGCGGCACCCATGAATCCAAGTGCATAGAGCGGCAGAAAGGCTACTAGGAAGCCTATCGCCCATAAGTAGGCCGCCAGCCTACCCAGCCCTTCATGCAACTTGAAGCCAAATACCTTCGGGAACCAATAAGTTAACCCTGCGAAATACCCAAAAACAACACCACCGATGATAACGTTATGGAAGTGTGCCACAAGGAAGAGGCTGTTGTGGACCTGGAAGTCAATTGCTGGCACCGCCATCAGCACACCAGTGACGCCACCAATAGTAAATGTCATCACGAAGGCCATAAACCAATTCATTGGCGTCGCAAACTTGATACGACCACGATACATCGTAAAGAGCCAGTTGAATATCTTCACGCCTGTTGGAATAGCGATAATCATCGTCGTGATACCAAAGAACGCATTCACATTAGCACCGCCACCCATCGTAAAGAAATGGTGTAGCCAAACAATAAACGACAGGAATGTAATTGCAAACAATGCGCCAACCATCGTCTTGTACCCAAAGAGCTTTTTACGCGCAAAGGTTGCCACAATTTCTGAGAAAATACCAAACGCCGGCAAAATCAGAATATACACCTCCGGGTGGCCCCATGCCCAAATGAGATTGATGTACATCATCGGATTGCCGCCATCGGTTGACGTAAAGAAGTGCATTCCCATGAGGCGATCCAGGGACAACATACCAAGTGTTGCCGTCAAGATAGGAAACGCGAAAATAACAAGCAACATCGCTACCAGTACACTCCATGCAAATATTGGCAGTTTCATGAGCGTCATACCTGGAGCACGCAACTTCAAGATCGTAACAATGAAATTAATACCCGACAGCAGGCTACCAATACCAGCAATTTGCAGCGACCATATCCAATAATCAACACCGACGCCCGGGCTGTATTCAATACCTGTGAGCGGCGGGTAGCCGAGCCATCCGCCTGTCGAAAAGCCGCCGAGCACCAATGAGGCATTCATAAGGATCATACCAGCCACAAACAGCCAGAAGCTCACCGAGTTCATAAATGGAAAGGCAACGTCACGTGCGCCAATCATAAGGGGCAGCACAAGATTAATCAGCCCGAACATCAATCCCATCGCCACAAAGAAAATCATGATACTACCATGCGCCGAGAAGACTTGCTGGAACATGTCGGCATCCATCAAACCAGGGTTACTCGCCGCAATCGCCTGCTGGGCACGCATCATTACTGCATCGGCCACACCGCGCAGCAGCATAAGAATCGCCACGACAATATACATGACGCCTATTTTCTTTGCATCAAGCGAAGTGAACCAGTTCGTCCAAAGCCAACCCCATTTCTTAAAATAAGTCAGCGCCCCGGCGATGCCTAGTAACCCGAGAACGAGCATAGCCGCACCGCCTTGGGTGATAATATCATCTGGCAGCGCACTCCAGTCTAATCGTCCTAACATGTTTGCCATTAGCTGCATCAGTGTCTCTCCCCTGTCGTTGCATGTTCCTCAGTAGTTGAATCGGGTTCCATATATTTCATCACAATAGTCGTATAAAGACCTTTTTCCTGTAGTACAAAGTAATCAGGCTCCTTCGGAACGGCAGGCCGCGCCAGGGTGGCGTAACGACCGGCATCAAGTGTACCTCCAGTTGACTTCACACTCTGAACCCACGTCTTAAAATCGCTTTCCGTCAAGGATTGTGCTGTAAACTTCATGTCAGCATACCCCTCCCCGCTAATGTTTGCCGAGGAGCCTTTGTACTCACCTACTCGATCAGCCGCCAAATGAAGTTTAGTGGTCATACCATTCATGGCATACACTTGGCCACCCAAGCTGGGGATCCAAAATGAATTCATGGGCGCGTCAGCTGTAATCTCAAAATTAACCGGTGTTTTTTCAGGAAAGCGGAGATCGTTTGTAGTTGCGATGCCCAATTCTGGATAGATAAATAGCCATTTCCACTGCAGCGCCACCACCTGAACTTTTACCGGTTTAACATCGGAGGTAAGCGGCCTGTATGGATCAAGAGCATGGCTACTCTGCCAGGTAATAACGCTGAGAATTGCAATAATGACACACGGAATACCCCACCAAATAATCTCTAGCCACTTACTATCCCCCCACTCCGGAGTGTAGCGAGCCTTATGATTATCCTCACGATATTTCCATGCAAAGAAAAAGAGCATAAAGAACACCGGCACTACAACTATAAGCGCCAACACGAGCGTAAAGACGATCAAGTCACGCTGTTTAGCCGCCACCTCGCCCTGGGGCTGGAGGACATCGATTGACACACCTGAAAAATACCAAACAGCAGCAGCAATCAAGCCGACAATCGCGGCAATCCAGAGGCCAATAACAAGCGGCTTCTTCAAGTACGTTTCCTTATGTTAGCGTTAACTATACATATAGTACCTTGTTTGCGTCCGTTTGGTAATACCGCTTATCTTTGACTTACCTCGGTAATTCAACTATAACTGCACCTAGGCCCAGTCGATTGTCACACGAGGATCGACGCAGCAGCCCTCTTTTTAGGAGTGTTAATGAAAAATTGGTTCAGATGGCCAATACAAGTAAACCGAGCATCAATGAGACACTGGTTTGTCAGGATGGTACGAGTTAATCGTGCCTCAATCTACATTGTTGCATGCGGCGCAACATCGCTAATTGCAATCCCAACCGCTCACTTGGTTGCCGCTGGAAATGGATGGTGGGGGCTACTGTATGTATTGGCGATCAACTTAGCCGTTGTCGCTATCATTACCGCAGCGCTCTACCCTCTCGTTTCTAAGCTACCAAAAGTCCCAAAGCGACCAGCGAGAAAGCCTGCCACTGGTAAACTTTCTCGATTTGCTTACAAAAGAATACGAGAGGAGCAGCCAGACTTACTAAACAGCCCGGTTGTATTTGAGATTCGTCTCCCATGGGAGGTACTGTTTATACCCTTCCCGGTAAAAACCAGATCAGCCCAGGAGCAGCGCGAACAAAGCAAGGAGAGATCCAGTAGAGGACGACTAAGGAAAACCATTCGGCACCTAGAGAAACTTGCCGGTGACAGTACGATTATTACACCTTTAATACGTTTCGTGCTCAGCCTTCTGTTACTAGCGGGCGCAAGTGTCATCTTGTTGCTTCCGGATGTTGAATTGGGCGGCATCGAAGTGCTGCTTATTGCGGGGTTCTTTACTTACTGCCTCATTCGTTTCGTGTCGCTATACCACCGATTAGCACGATGGTCTGGCTATCGCGTCATCGCCTTCAGATCGCGAGAAACGGACGAATACACAGTACCCGCTCAACTTGTCGTTATCAACAAACCACGCCTACTACCAGGAGGTTCCGTACCAGCCATTCCCATCGCAAAGATCCAAGCACCCTGGACCTCGACTGCCCCCAAAGGGACAAGCGAGGAAAGTAAACTAAGTATCCTCGCGGGGACACTAAAACTTAACTACATTCTTGTCGATATCATCGGCGAGGAAGCGGGAGTGTTTGAGTCAATGGGACCGTTCCGTGAAGCCGTTTATTTCAACAACCAGCTCAAGGCAATAGTCGCCGAAACCAATAACCTTTAGCTACCTGAAAAGAGTCAGCCCGTGTCACGTGCGTTTAACGCATAGGACACGGGCTCTCTTCTTTTAACAACTATCGATGTTTATGAAATTTTGTTTTTCTTTTATGGCGAGGGCGCCAAGAGCGGCCACTACTCTCTTCTTCAATGTAGTGGCGGCGCTCATCCTGTAGCTTTGCAATGAAGTTACTGCCAAAGTAAGATTCCAAGCGACGTACCTTCTCCAACTCACGCTGCTGCCCCGCCGATAGCTCATCAACCGAAATAACGCCGTCTAGGATTACCTTCACGCGCCCAAGCACATGCTTGAAGGCTATACTTGGAATTCTGCGCCTATACCCATTCTTTAGTCGCCGCCGCTCAGCCTCAAGCTGATCATATACCCATGCCGCATACGCCTCGTTAAACATTTTCCGGAACCGCGGTGAATTGTCGGTCAGCGGCGTACTTTCAGCTTCAATCGTTTTACCACCAAATCGCAGCATCTGTCGTGTCGCAAGCGTTCCACGATGACTATCAAAGAAGACCTTACCTGGGCGCGATTTAAAGATATCCGGCGCCAGAGACATGAGCCACTTGGCTTCAACTTTCGTCACCCCTTGCACTAAATGCAGTGTCTCTAGGCTTCCGCTCTGCGTCGGAATCTGGAGGTCAAATGGAGTGCCGGCGATAAGTCGTGCACCCACAACAACAGAACTGCTCGATAATTCTCGCTTCGCTTTCTGTGTAAGATGAACCGCCTCACCCATGTCGTCAACTATCCATAGCTGATCAATCTGGCCAGCTACAATGCAGCGAAGCAAGTCGTCACGCTCAGTATCATCGACAGGAGAAAGTTCGCCATCGTCCAATCCCAGGTCATGATGCAATCGCCCCATAACTTCTCGCGCTTTGTCTACATTTTTCCCGATAATACCAAGCTCGTCATATTCGTCCGGTATAATACCTGGAAGCGCCAAAAAGACTTCATACTGAGCCACGAGATCGGATTTCGATTGCTTCACAAAGCGCTTCCATCCGGTATAGCGCGTACCGCCCTTTACAATCCCTCCAACCTCCTGGATGGCAATAACCGCTGCCAGTTTCCGTTGAAGTTCTTTTGAATACTGCTGGGCCTCAACAAGCATGCGCGCATAGCTTGACTCAACCGGGAACTGCTCCATTAATCGTCCGATACGCGTTACCTCATGTTGGTCTGTAAGCGCACCAAGACTCCTCAGTGTTTGCTTGGCGCGACGAATAGCCCCGAGGCGAGGGTCGTGATAAAATTCTAATTCTTCAATATCAATTCCGACATTTGCAAGACGCAGCGTCAAGCGGTCAATGTGCTTACGTAAGATTTCCGGCACAGGATACGCATTTCGCTCCGCCAATTCCTTACAGGGCATATCCTCAAGTGGTGCAAGTATATATTCACCTGGCTTTGTACGGCCTGCCCGGCCGGCGCGCTGCAAACAGTCGGCCTGCGAGATTTGTGCGATAAACAATCCCTCAACGCCATTACGCACTTCACTCCTCCGCTCGAGTCCCGAGTCAATGACGACGTCAACATCATCGATCGTGATACTCGTTTGAGCAATATTGGTAGACAGAATCACCTTTCCGCTATCATATGACCTAAAGACTTTCTGCTGATCTTCAACATCGAGCTGACTATGTAGCGGCAACACAGGGACGCGTCTCTCAGCAGCTTGTGCCTTAATCGCATTTGCAACCGTCTCAATCTCAGCCTTTCCTGGCAAGAAAACTAACATGTTACTCTGCTTGTATTTAATTTGATCAAGAATTTCTTTAATGAGATCAGTACCTTGGCGCTTTTTAACTTCAAAACTTCGGCCCGGCACGTTAATAACCGCAGTCGTTGAAAAATATTCGGCAAGATTATCGGTCTCAATGGTTGCGCTCATGATGAGCACTTTAAAGTGACTGTCTTCCTGGCAACGCTTTTTTGCCCACGCCACCAGGACTTCCATGTTCTCATTCCATTCGTGAACCTCATCAAGCACTAAAATTTGACGCTCGCTTACACCCGAACCAGTCAGCTCGCGCACGAGCTGCAGCCCGTCGGTGCAATACAAAATAGACGTCCCAGGGTCGTCATCCCTTTCATGAGCAGTTCGATATCCAATCACCTTGTCAGGATCTTGCCCTGTCTTGATAGCCCACTCTTCGCGTACACGTCGAGAAAGATTGCGAGCCGCGAGGATTCGCGGCTGTGTAACAATCACTTTCACATAGCCATCCTCGGCAAGAAACTGTGGCACCTGCGTACTTTTACCCGCCCCAGTTTCAGCAGTCAAAATAGTAACCTGGTTTGCATCAACGGCATCCAGAATCTGCTGCCGATAATCGGCAATTGGCAAATCTTCGATAAGCCCAAGCTCAGCAGGTATCATATGGTTTTATTGTAGCGTAAGATGCTGCTAAATAACACGAGCGGCAGTGCGATCAACAACTTGAGACACGACTACGTCAATCACAGCGCTTGTCTCCTCGCTTGTAAGTGTTCGGTCATGCGCCGTCATCTTAATACGAATCGTTACGTTCTTTGTTGCTTCACCCTCGCCTTGATATATATCAACAGGCTCAATAGCTGTTTCAAGTTCACTTTCACGAAGTGCACTCATCGTCGCCTCGATAATCCGCCCGTAAGGCACACTTTCTTCAACCTGGAAGCATACGTCGCGCTCCGTGCCAGGGAAGCGACTGAGTGGCTTGTAGCCTGGCTGAGTTTGCATAACCGCAGCCTGCAGTACATCCGTCATCAACTCAAAGCCCGCCGCATAAGGAAGCTTAAAGGCGCGAGCTACTGCCGTCTTGTATTCACCAACAACACCAAGCTTTTCGCCAGTCGAAACGCAATATACCTCAGCGCTACGCTTTTGCTCAAACGGCGCCGTCAAGGCACCTTCAGCGGCTAATGGTCGGTATTCAACTTCAACACCAAGCGTATTCATCAGGTATTCAAGTGTATGCTTAGCGCGGTAGTAAGGGGCGCCCAACTTAGCCGCCTTAGCAGCATAGACAAAGGCGGTACGCTCAAACTCTACCGGCAACCCTTCATCGTTCAGATCAGCCTGCTTATTATGCGCCTTTCCAATCTCGAACAAACCAAACTCGTCATAACCCGCCCTGATATTGCCGTACACTTTATCCAGTAGGCTCGGTGTTAGACTTAGGCGATAGTACTGCAAATCTGGACTTAGGGCATTACCCAAG
>CBIHLX010000011.1:0-22575 GCA_966210935.1 uncultured bacterium
TGCGCGTATCGCACGTCCCTACCGTCTGCCAGCCTTGACCAAACTGTGTTCGAGCATATCCTGTTTTTGGTGCTCGACCTTTGACAGCAAGCTTCGCCAGCTCATTAACAGCCGGTCCGGTCGCAGACCTCGAGACACTGGGCGATGGTAACTCTTGCTGCCATGTTGCCGGATGAGTGAGAAGGGTAACGACACTGATCACCAGAAGTGTAATTGCCATAATAATCCGGCGTCGTCGGTATGCGTTCTTCATATGCTTATTATACCTTTGTTACAATAAGAGTATGCATACTGTATCTCGACTCATCGACCACTTCCAGCCAAGTCATTACACGCTGTCACTAAACCTGCAGCGTGTTGACCGTAAATTTTCTGGTATCGTTACCCTCGAAGGACTAGCGCTCGAGGGCGCCCAGTTTGTTAGCTTGCACGCCAAAGATTTAACTATTGACTCAATTACACTCGACGGCAAAGCGACAACCTGGAACGTTGGCGACAATGACGAGATTCATATCGCCCGCCCAAGCACTGACGAAACGACTCATACAGTTGTTGTTAGCTTTAACGGCACTATAACCGACGCCATGCACGGCCTCTACCCTTGCTACTACGAACACCAGGGGATCAAAAAGGAATTACTCGCCACCCAATTTGAAAGCCACCACGCCCGTGAAGTCTTCCCATGCATAGATGAGCCGGAGGCCAAAGCGACCTTCGACGTCACGCTCACAACTGAACAAGATATCACCGTCCTTGGTAATATGCCTATTCGCTATCAAACCACCGAAAACGGCCTACTGGTCACCAGCTTTGACACCACGCCTCGTATGAGCACCTATCTGCTAGCCTGGGTGACGGGCGAGCTTCATAGTAAAACCGCTCGCACTAAAGACGGCGTCGAAGTGAATATATGGGCGACGCCAGCGCAGCCAGCCGAGAGCCTAGACTTCGCCCTTGATATCGCGGTTCGCTCAATTGAGTTCTATAATGACTACTTCGGCGTTGCCTATCCGCTTCCAAAAAGCGACCACGTTGCCCTACCGGATTTCAGTAGCGGCGCTATGGAAAACTGGGGGCTCGTCACATACCGAGAGGTAGCTCTTCTGGCCGACCCAAAGAAAAGCAGCATCAGCAGCAAGCACTACATTGCCACTGTCATTGCCCACGAACTGGCGCATCAGTGGTTCGGCAACCTCGTCACTATGCGCTGGTGGAATAACCTTTGGCTCAACGAAAGCTTTGCAACCCTTATGGAATACATTGCTATCGACGCCCTACAGCCCGACTGGAATATTTGGCTCGATTTCTCGACCTACGAAAGCATCATTGCCCTAAAACGCGACGCAATTGATGGCGTCCAGGCTGTACAAGTGGACGTCAATCACCCAGACGAAATAAGCACACTGTTTGACGGCGCAATCGTCTACGCCAAGGGTGCCCGCTTACTACGCATGCTCCAGCACTACATTGGCCATGAAGCGTTTCAAGCCGGCCTTCGTGACTACTTCACTCAGCACGCCTACAAAAACACCGAAGCCGACGACCTATGGAGCGCCCTTGGCAACGCCAGCGGCAAGGACATCACCAGCTTCATGAACACATGGATCTCTACTAGTGGCTACCCGGTCGTATCGGTTGAGCAACAAGGAGAAACTGTTACTGTATCTCAGCAACAGTTCTTCGTCGGACCACACCGGCCGTCTAACAAAGTATGGCCAATCCCGCTTGGCTCAACCTGCTCAGAAATGCCAAGCGTACTTGAAAGTCAGACGCTCACTGTCCAGCGACACCACACAACGCCACTACGCTTCAATACAGAAGATGCTGGTCATTTTATTACAAACTACTCGCCAGAACTTTTAGAACGACTCGTTAGTGAAATTCGCAGCGGCTCACTTGATACCGTCAGTCGCCTACAGCTCCTTAACGAGCAGACCCTCATAGCGCGCTCAGAGTCTGGCGATAGCTCTCTGCTCATTCCAATGCTCGACGCCTACAAGGCGGAAACCAAGGAATCCGTCTGGGACGTGATCTCACTCGCCGTTGGTGAACTTAAGAAGTTTGTTGAAGACACCGAGGAAGAACCGCTTCTAAAGCAGCTCGCCAAGAACCTCGCCAAAGATATGTACGATCACCTTGGCTGGGAAGCAAAGGAGGGTGAGCCCGAAGAAGACACCAAGCTACGAGCAACTATCATCGGAACAATGCTATACAGCGAAGACGCGGCCGTCATCGAAGAGGTGTACACTCGATTTCTTAACACCAAACTTACAGAGCTCAACCCAGAACTCCGTAGTCTCATTATAGGCGCAGCAGTACGTCACCACGGTAATCCTGATCTGATTGACAGCCTGTTACAAGAACACAAAGTCAGCAACTCAGCCGAGCTGCAGCTCGATATTGTCAGCGGGTTGACTTCGTCAAAAGACCCGCTTGTTCTTACTCGACTTCTCGACCTTATTAAAGACGAGACTGTCGTGCGCCACCAAGATGTCGTCCGCTGGTACACCGGCATTCTCCGCAACCGCTACGGACGAGAGCTAGCCTGGGACTGGATGCGTCAAAACTGGTCATGGATCGAGGAAACCTTCAAGGGTGACAAGAGCTACGATGACTACCCGCGCTACACCGCCAGCGGCCTCATGACCCGCCAACACCTCGATGAATATATCGACTTCTTTAGTAAGTTAAAAGAGATCCCAGCCCTCACTCGCGTCATTAACATGGGCATCAGTGAACTCGAGGGTCGCGTTGATCTCATCGAGCGCGATAGTGAAAAAGTCCGTAGCGCACTGCGCCGTCTAGCGTAACTCAATAAAATCTTCGACACGGGGCGGCTCGCCCGTCACACTCGCTGCAGCAAGCAAGAGCTCAGCAGGTGACGGGTGTGATGTTTCATAAATTTGAGCGGCAAACTTCATCTGCGCCAGCTTCTTTGGGGTAATTGCCGCCATACCCCCACCTTGTGCAGCCTGACGGCGGTATTTTACCTCCGTGAAGTACCTAGTGTCGCCACACTGACTAATAATATCGATTTCACAGTATTTAGTTTTCCAGTTTCGTTCGATGATCTCATGTCCATTTGACAGGAGGTAATCAGCAACGGCCGATTCGGCAAGATCACCGATTCGCTCGATCGGCTTTTTGCGCTCTTTAGCAGACACGTCCACTTCAGCCTGGTATTTTTTTAACGGACCAAAGCTAAGACGATGTAGCGGTGTTACGCCAAGATGATCAATTGCCGACCGATGAGCGGCTGTTCCATAACCAACATGACCCCCAAAGCCGTACCCGGGGAAAATCCCATCCTGCAGCACCATGAACTTGTCACGCGCAACCTTGGCCACAATAGACGCGGCGCTAACGCTCGGTACCAACAAGTCAGCTTTCGGCATAGTTGTGACATATTTACCTTTTGTCGTATCATTAAGAAAGTTAATGGTCCCGTCAATCATAATCTCATGGTACGGAACCTTAATCTGCTCTACAGCGCGACGAGTCGCCAGTCGTAACGCCGCCGATAATCCAACTTCGTCAATCTCGTCAGCATGCACCCAGCCAAGCCCAAAGCCTGCAGCTTTTTCACGAATCTCTATATCAAGCGCTTCGCGCCGCTTCTTACTTAACTTCTTACTGTCCGTCAGGCCTTCAATTGAAACCCCACCAAGCACTACCGCTCCAACTACGAGTGGCCCTGCCCACGGCCCACGGCCAACCTCATCTATACCAAGAATCATATGTATCTATTCTACAGATTTTGTAGACACAAAAAAACACCGCCGTAATGGCGGTGTTTTTTAAGCGATATTATTTTGCTTCTTCACTGGCTTCTTCGGCCTTAGGAGCTTCAGTCACCTTGTTAACTTCTTCGCGGTTAAAGTCTTTAGCAGCGAGACGAGCGCTCTTACCGCTACGGCCACGCAGGAATGACAGGTAGTTACGGCGAACCTTAGCACGGCGCATGATTTCAATCTTCTCTACGAGTGGGCTGTGGAGAAGGAAGCTCTTCTCAACGCCGACACCGCTTGCAATCTTACGGACAGTAATACGGCTCGTGTGTGACTTCTTGTTGTCAGTACGGATGACAAGACCTTCAAAGATCTGGACACGCTCTTTGTTGCCTTCTTTAATCTTCTGGTGAACGCGAACTGTGTCACCGCTGCGAGCGTCAACAACGCCAGCTTTTTTCTGCTCTTCGTTAACTTTTTGGATTAGTGCGAAACTCATAATTTTTACCTCAGTTAATATCTTGCTGCCTAATAGCTGGCCACGTAGTTGTACGGCTACGGCTCCACGCCATTGAACAAGATGTTTAATCTATACAATCAATCGTTGATTATAGCATACTTATGCGTAATTTGAAAGGCGTTAGACTACTTTTACTCAGGCAGATAGCCGGTTTTTACCAAGGCTTGGTGCGCCAAAACAGATTTATTACCATACGCTGCAAAAACTTCCGGATTTAGGCAATGAATATCTTTAATCTCAGATCCGATTGGAATCACCAGTTCATCGGCCGGCACCGCCAAGCCGGCCTCAAAAACGGTCCAGTGTAGCATCAGTTCGCCGCGGCCAGTCGCAACAGGTCCACTTACGGTTGTACGTAGTACAAAATCCGTTAACTGTGCTTTTTTAATACCGATCTCTTCATGAAGTTCGCGTAGAGCCGCAGTGTCAGGATTCTCGCCACGGTCAATACCACCACCCGGTAGATTGTATCGACCGCTTTTTCGGCTTTCAACAAAAATAACATTGTTACTTTCGTCACGAATGATCACCTTAGCAGCAGGCCTCACTTCGCGTCCTTTTGAAGTAATCAAATTCATAATTATGATATTATATCACTATTATAAATTTAGTCAATTATTACTAGATGACTCGATTAACTTCTTCGAGCGTTGTTTCGCCGCGAAGTGCCGCAAGAACACCGGCCTGTAGTAACGACACCATACCCTGCTTCTTTGCCGTAGCTTCAATCTTCTCTACATGGACGTCGGAAACATCACCACGAAGAAACTTCTGAATTTCCTCGTCTACTATGAGCTGTTCCATAATTACCATGCGGCCCTGGTAGCCAAAAGGCACATCCTCACTAGGAGCAGGCTGCCACAATTGAAAATTCTCTAGATCGGGCCGTTCAACACCCTCTGGTAGATCTGCCAAAACGTCGCGGACATAACGCTTCGTGGCCTCATCGGGCTCATAGGCCTGCTTTGTAGTATCATGTAGGCGACGCACCAGGCGCTGGGCAATAACCAGACGAATAGCCGAACTAAAGATAGGATTAACGCCTATTAGGTCGATCATACGACTAAAGGCAGCGCTTGCTGAAGTAGCGTGGAAGCTTGATAGCACCAAGTGTCCTGTAATTGACGCTTGAATCGCTGTACGGGCAGTATCCTGGTCGCGAATCTCACCCACCATCACAATATCCGGGTCAAGACGCAAAATCGAACGTAGCGAATCGCCAAATGTCTGACCGGCCGTAGTATCGATTGGGATCTGTGAAATACCAGTGAGTCCGTACTCGATTGGATCCTCCAGGGTAATAAGTTTGCGATCGGGCGTATTGAGCGCATTGAGCATACTATAAAGCGTTGTCGACTTACCCGAACCGGTCGGACCGACCATCAGGACCATACCGCGCGGATGACTGATGACCTCATCGATCTCCTTGCGCTGAGCATCAGGAATGCCTAATAGATCAAGATTTAGCAGCTTTTCATCAAAATTAAAGAGGCGCAACACTGCATCCTGACCATGCATCGTCGGCACAGTCTCGACACGAATATTTAATACATGGGTCGCATCGCCACGGGTGATTTCTTTTTGCATATGCCCCGACTGAGGCTCAGTTGCTGCTGTCGATATATTACTGCGACTTGCTAGCTCACCCATAACAACACGATAGCGGTCTTTTTCTAACTCAGCCACCGCATGGAGCGCACCATCTACACGCATCCTGATACGAATAGCCTCTCGCGTATTTTCAATATGAATATCACTCGCCCCAAGACTATCAGCCTGGCTAATGATGTAGTCAAAGAGTTGGTCACTAGCAACACTATTAAGCGTCTTGCTTACTTGGGAAATAGTGTCGCTATCGCCGTGTCGTGCGATTTTAATATCGTCGTAAATGACTTCTTTTGGCGGGTCGTAACGCTGCATGAAGGCGCGAAACCCACTATTGCTAATCAAGAAAAAATGAATATTTTCGCCACGGTCATTGTAAGCGCGCTCCATATTATGAATGAGCGACTGTGGAGTTTGGCTCGTCACGCCAAAACGATACGGACTCTCACTGTCGCTGACCATGAGTGGCACAATATAGCCTTTATACATTTCGTCGATCGTGAGAACGTCACTGACAAGCGGTAGCGTTTTTTCATATTCCCGCGTATCCAGATATTGAAGACCAAGAATAGCCGCTCTTTCACGGGTAGCATTTTCGTCTTGTTCGCGCCGTCGCTGCTGAATCGCCTCTTCGTCCATTACCTAAACTATAACAAAAAGCTCATGCTAATTATAGTGATAAAATAAGGGGTAATGCCTGAAATTATTGTCATCGCACACAATATCCGATCAACACACAATATTGGCGCCATTTTCCGCACCTCAGAAGGGTTTGGTGTTAGTAAGATTATTTTGAGTGGCTATTCACCATATCCTTCGCTCGAACGTGACACTCGCCTGCCGCATATTCATCGGAAGCTCAATGACCAAATCCACAAGACCGCTCTCGGTGCTGAAAAAATCGTTCCATTTGAATACCAAGAGACACCAGGCATTGAGATGTTACGTGAAGCAGGCTACCGCATCGTTGGACTTGAGCAGGATAAGCGCTCTACTATACTGCCTCACTATAGCGTGCCGGACAAGGTCGCTCTCCTCCTGGGTGAAGAAGTTGAAGGAATCACCAGAGACTTACGCGCCCTCTGCGATGACTTGATTGAGATCCCGATGGTCGGACAAAAAGAATCTTTTAATGTCAGCGTTGCCACCGGCATCGCCCTTTACGCACTCAGCTGTGCCCGCTTTAACTAAGAGCGGGGCACGTCCGTGGAGTTCGCTGCCACTACCTCGGCTTCAGCAGGCTTGGCGTGATGAAAGATGTCGAGTGACGGAAGTCCTATCTTAATATGCTGACGACGCTGATGCTCGGCGTCAATCTTGGCATGAAGCTTCGCCATAGCTCGGGCTGTACCAGGATTATTAGCGATAGCACGAAATTGACTATCAAGCTCGTGAAGTTCGTCATCACTCAAATCTTCCAGGCCAATAAACTGCGTACGCGCACCCTTAACTGAGTGGATTAACTCGTCGAGCTTTAAGTGGACGGACTTTGTATCTCGGTTCTGTGTATTCTGAATCAAGAACACCATCAAAAAGGTAACGATGGTCGTCCCAGTATTAATAACAAGCTGCCATGTATCTGAATAGCCAAACATTGGACCAGTCAGCGCCCAGCTAATTACCACGACTAATGCCAGAAGAAATGTAGCAGCGCTGCCAGTTGCCTGGGAGATTTTATTAGCAATAAGGCGGAAGGCGTTTTTCATAATGTGTAGTATGGCATGAAACCACACCAAGCACAAGCTATTTCAATACAACACAATCTTCACCAAGCAACTTGACGAGTTGACCTATCAAGGCATCACTTGCGTCCACTCTAAATGGCAGTCGAATTGCGGATGACTTTGCTTCGCCAAGCACCAAAACAATATCAGTATTGCCAACAAAATCACTGCACGTTTGCTTCAACGCCAGCAAAGCATTGTGATCGTCGGGATTTTTAATGTGGACAAACAATTTTTTCACCGGAGGAATATCCACAATGGGCCGGTGCTTCGGAGCCTCGGCCGTTTCAACGGCCGCTTTTGGTGCCTCGGGTGTGGGCGTGCTTCCAGGGTTCTTTTTGGCCCGATACTCGGCCACACGCTCCGCTTTCACCTTAGCGCTCATTTTTGGCGCCTCCATCTTACGCCCCGTCGATTCATACTCACGCAGCTCCTGATCGGTAACAACATTAATTTCATCGGCAATCATCTTAGCTTCATTGCCAAGATTACCATCACGATCGCGAGCACTCGCCTTACCCGAGACACGAATTACCGCATCTTGTACCAGCTTCGCCCCTACTTGCTCATAGAGATTTGGAAATACAATGACCTCGGCCTCATTTGTCTTATCCTCAAGGCCAACGAATGCCATCTTTGTGCCAGACTTAGTAACAATTGTTCGCACCGTTGAAACAAGGCCGCCAATCGTTACTTTCTTGCCGTCAATTTCTGGCTTCATGCGAGCAAGAGGGATAGTCTGCTCTTCAAAGTAGGCATCGTAATTATCAAGAGGATGCGCGCTAATATATAGACCAAGCAGCTCACGCTCCCATGTTAATTTCTCTTTGTCGGTGTATTTTACAGGCGCCGTCTGCATAGTAATCGTTGGCTGGATTTCAGTCATTTCACTCATCCCGCCGAAGAGATCGGTTTGCCCACTGAGCGCCTCTTTCTGCAGTTTACTTGCAAAAGCCAGTAGAGTCTCGAGATTGTAGAGTAGGTCAGAGCGATCCCCCATACTATCAAATGCCCCTGATT
Source organism: uncultured bacterium (assembly GCA_966210935.1). GTDB lineage: Bacteria > Patescibacteriota > Saccharimonadia > Saccharimonadales > Saccharimonadaceae > CBIHLX01. The sequence continues at coordinate 8,598 of CBIHLX010000011.1, forward strand.
TAATGAGCGATTCCCACACTTTTTTATTTACTTTTTTATTACTAACCCGCTTAGCAAAGTCTTCAATACTCGTAAACCGACCTTCTTCACGGACACGAATAATTTCTTCAACCGCACCAACACCCACGCCCTTGATAGCCGCCATTCCAAAGCGAATTTCGCTTTCACCCGGCACAACGGCGAACTCAACATAGGACTCATTCACATCAGGTGACAACACCTTGATACCCATGTGCTTACACTCTGTAATCTCAATTGCAAGACGCTCAATATCATCTTGGTCGCTAGTCATGAGAGCCGCCATGAATGCATCTGGATAGTGCGCCTTTAGATACGCGGTCCAATATGCCACAAGACCATAACACGCAGCATGCGACTTGTTGAAACAGTAATTCGCAAACTCTTCGAGCTGATCCCAGAACTTTTCGGCAACTTCCTTCTTGGCGCCGCTCGTCTTGATGGCACCTTCTACAAAGTCGACTTTCACTTTGCGCATCAGGTCGATCTTTTTCTTACCCACCGCCTTTCGGAGCGTATCTGCTTGACCACCGGTAAACCCGGACCACTCTTTTGAAATCTGCATGAACTGCTCCTGGTAGACAAGGATGCCGTAGGTATTTTTGAGCGAGTTTTCCATACCTTTGTCGAGGTACGTAATCTCTTCTTGACCGTGCTTACGCTTAATAAAGCTATCAATAAACTGCATTGGTCCGGGACGATACAAAGCCACCATCGCGATAATGTCTTCAAAAGCGGTTGGCTTAAGCTCGCGCAAGTAGCGCTTCATGCCGGCAGATTCAAGCTGGAACACACCGGTCGTGTCACCGCGCTGAAATAGCTCATACGTTTTAACATCATTGAGGGGGATCTTTGAAAGATCAATCTCGTTCTTGTATACCTTTTTGATAATACGAAGTGCATTATTAATAATTGTCAGGTTTGATAGACCCAAGAAGTCCATCTTAAGAAGACCTAGCTCTTCGACAGGCCCCATTGGGAACTGTGTCGCTACAACACCCTTCTGTGCCATCTCGAGCGGCACATAGTTTACAACCGGCTCTGGCGCAATTACCACGCCAGCTGCATGTACGCCATGCGAACGCATCGTCCCTTCAAGGCGCATCGCAAAATCCAGCACCTGCTTTGAAGTTGGGTTTGTTTCGTATTCTTTCTTTAGGTCGGCGTCTTCAACGACACTAACTTTCAACGGAATGTGTCGCCCCTGTGCGGGCGGCGGGATCATCTTACTAAGGCGATCAGCTTCGGCATACGGCACCTGAAGCACACGGGCGACATCACGCACCGCTGCACGGGCCGCCATCGTACCAAACGTACCAATATTCGTCACCCTGTCACTGCCATACTTTTGGGCACAGTATTCAATCACCTCACCGCGACGCGTATCCTGGATATCAATATCGATATCGGGCATTGAAATACGATCCGGATTCAAGAATCGCTCGAACAGCAAATCGTATTTAAGCGGATCAAGGTCGGTAATTTTTAGTGCATAGGCAATGATAGACCCTGCTGCCGAGCCACGACCAGGACCAAAGATAATACCCTGATCCTTCCCCCAGTTAATAAAGTCCTGGACGATCAAGAAGTAGCCGTTATAGCCCATCTTATCAAGGACACCGAGCTCCATATCCAGTCGCTCAATCTGCGCCTCTGTCAGTTTTGCGCGAATTGCGTCGTTGCCCATCTCACCCGCCTCGTCCCACGGAATACCGAGGTAGCGAAACGCCATGCCTTGATATACAAGGTGATCGAGATATGACTTTTCGGTCATTCCTTCTGGCACAGGGAACTCTGGAATTAAAATCTTGCCAAGTTCAATTTCAACGTGACATCGATCAGCAATTCGCTTTGTATTACGAACCGCCTCAGGATTTGTCTTTTCCCAGCGACTAATGATATCGCGCGGATCGGTCACGTGCAATTCAAAGTCAATCAAGCTCATACGCTTTTCATCGCTTAAGTAAGCGCCCGTGCCTACACAGAGTAGAATTTCGTGCGTATCCTGATCGTCATGTGTCAAATAGTGACCATCACTCGTGACCGCACAGGGAATATCAAGCTCTTCCGAGAGCCGTTCAAGATACTTGTTAATCTTGACCTGCACATCCCACTGCACAGGATTGTCTGGATGACCATGGTCTTGCAACTCCAGGTAGTAGCGATCACCAAAAATCGACTTATACCAGCTCGCAACACGCTTAGCCTCTTCATAATTATCGGCTCGTAGATTTTCGCCTACTTCACCACTGGCGCAAGCCGACAAAATGATAAGTCCTTCATTGTACTTCTCTAACAGCTCATGATCGATACGTGGCTTGTAGTATATACCTTCTAGATTGGCAATCGTCGACAACTTCATAAGGTTACGGTAACCCTGGTCATTCATCGCCAAGATAATAAGATGGTACCGAGCCTTATCTTTTTGAGGATCACGGTCGTGGCGAGAGCGAGCGGCCACATAAGCCTCCATACCAAAAATAGGCTTAATACCGCCGTCTTGAGCCGCCTTGTAGAACTCGATCGTGCCGCTCATCGTACCATGATCAGTGATGGCCGTCGCCTCCATACCAAGCTCTTTAACAGTTCGCACAAGATCAGGGATCTTTGTTAAACCATCAAGCAGGCTGTGGTGCGTATGATTATGTAAGTGCACATAATCAGCCGGTGTTAGTTGCGTCGTCGCAGTAGCGACGGTCTCTGTCTCTACCCCCATAAGTATTTATAGTATAGCAAAAATAAACCAAGATTGCCTGTAGTAATATTTAGCTCTTTGGCTCATGGATCGATGATGAAATACCATCAACGGCATCCTTAATTGGCTCGGGGAACAGACCGATAACCTGCGAGAGCACCCATACGACAATCGCTACGACAATCGTACCACCAAGTAAACTTCCAAATCCAAAAAAGACGCCACGTACGAAATTCATCCAGTAAACCTGGCGTCTATTCTGATGGAAGTCATAAAAAAGCTCCTCAAGCAATGCCTTGCGTGCATCACCCTCCTTTTTGACTTCACTTGGTTTTGTTGGATCCTGTTTTTTAGACTTACGGCCGAGCACTACTTACTCCAGAAGCCTTTCTTGGTTTCATCGTTATCGCTTTTATTCTTGTCACTCATATCATGTTTGATATCACGGACTGCATCTTCCGCACGATGAACATACTCTTCCGCCTTGTCGACGGCATGGTCAATCGTATCTGCCGCATTTGTCTTCATATCAACTGCTTTCCTGCGAATATCAGCGCGTGTCTCGCGACCAGCTTTTGGAGCAGTCAACATACCAGCGATAACACCCGCCGCTACACCCACAATCGCACCGAGTGCGAACCTCTTACTTATTGCCATGAGTCTTCCCCTTTCGTAATTGTCGAATGATACGACTAATAATTGATATCGGCAGAGCAGCCATCGCTGACTTTGAAGCCGCCCCTTCAACACTATGTAGGGCTCGTTCAGCCGACGCGGTAATAGTGCGAATCTTTTTTGTCAGGCGAATCACAATTACTGCAAGAGTAATCGCAGCTGTCAAAAAGATTGCGAACAAAATGCCTAGAATTACAACAAGTACTTGCGCCCAATCCATCATTACCTCCTCGTTGCGGGACGTTTGTTGAGAATATTTTTTATAACTCGCTTCATCCACACCATATTGATACACCTCCTTGGTTTGAACTTAGAGTTTATTGTATTCCTATTATAAGCCCTTTACTTGTGTGAGCGCAAAAGTCTAGAGACGCTCGCGAATCAGCTTCTGCGCCAAAGCGGGGTTGGCTTTACCTTGGGACTTCTTCATAATTTGCCCCACAAGGTAGCCGATTGCCTTGTCTTTACCTTCACGAAGATCGCGTAGCGACTGCGCACTTGCCGGATCTGCCAGCACATCATCAACAATTGCCGCAATAACACTCTCGTCACTCACCTGCAATAAGTTTTTGGCGCTAGCAATATCTTCAGGTGATTTTCCCGTATTAGCTTCATCAAATAGCGCCAGAAACACCTCTTTTGCACCAGTCGAGCTCAGCTTATTGTCGCCAACCATCTGCGATAACTCTACGAGCCGACGAGGCCCCACAAGTCCCGACTCAACGGCAGCAATATTCATATCGTCAGCAGAGGCTGAAGCAAACCAATTAAATGCACGTTTCGTTACCTCAGCATCATAGCGCTCATTGATTGCATCGAGCACAGTCGCAACAGGCGCATAGCTCAAAATAGTATTCACTACAGAACCGTCAAGATTCAGACCATGCCATTTTTCGCGATAAGCAGGAGGTAGCAGTGGCATGGCTGACTGAATTTGGGTAATTTCTTCGTCAGTTAGGATAATTGGCGGAATATCCGCATCTGGCATATAGCGGTAATCCTGAGCGTCCTCTTTCGAGCGCTGTGAACTTGTCAACTGCTTGGCGTCATCCCAGCCACGTGTCTCTTGGACTACCTGCTCGCCACGCTCCAAAATCGCCACCTGGCGGCGGAACTCATAATCGGCGGCTCGCTCAATACTACGGAATGAGTTAAGATTCTTCACCTCAGCACGACGGCCAAGCTCCGTTGCGCCTCTTAAGGCAACCGAGATATTGACATCGAAGCGCATATTGCCATGATACAGATCACCGTGCGTTACACCCGCATACACCATGAGCTTATGCAACTCAGCCGCATACGCCTTGGCTTCTTGCGCAGAATGAATGTCCGGTTCTGACACAATCTCGATCAAGGGCGTACCTGCGCGGTTAAGATCGACGAGACTATACTCACCATTATGCGTGAGCTTGCCAGCATCTTCTTCCATATGGGCGTGATGGATGCGCACGCGCACAGAGGTGCCGTCCTCTAGCGGAGCGTCGATATAACCAGCCAGAATAATTGGATGGTACATCTGAGTCGTTTGGTATCCTTTCGGGAGATCAGGATAGAAATAATGCTTACGATCGAAGCGGCTGACATGTGCAATTGGCGCGTTAAGCGCTTTACCAGCTTTGACAGCCAATGTTACAGCCTCGCGGTTAAGAATTGGCAACATACCTGGTAGTCCATAATCGATTGGATGAACAACAGTATTGGGAGCCTTGTCGCGGGCATCGTTGTCCGCAGGACTAAACAGCTTAGTTGAGGTCGCAAGTTGCACATGACACTCAATACCGATTGTCATTTCATACTTGTTAAGAATTTCATCAGTCACCATTAGATTGCTCCTACATCTTTCAATGCTCGCTTAAATGCAGCTAATGCACGACGCGCATCGTCATAACTCACCTTAATATCATGGTCGTGGGCAATCTGATTGCGCAGTTTATGCGCTCCCCAGAGAGCGTTAGCATTAGACCATGTTTTTTGCTGACTCTTCATGCGCGCACCCATTGTTTCACCTACGATGCCTTTTTCGCGGAGCGCCTCATCAAGCAGCTTGTCAGCATTAAGGATAGCCAGCAGATGGCTCGATGGCTCATCTCGACTCAATCCCTGCTCGATTGTCATCCATCGAGTGCGGTACTTATCAACCTTCAGAGCCTTGTGGCCAATGCCACGTTTTGCGGTAATCATAATCACGAGGGCCAGTAAGCCACCGACCACTAAGATACCTATAAGGAACGGAATCAGTGTATTATCCACGAGCCACCTCCAGTGAACGTGCAAGAGCGAGCAGCTGAGCATCGCTGCGGCGAGGGCCAATCAACTGAACACCGATCGGTAGACCCTGGCTACTCACTCCGGCTGGCACACTAATAGCAGGCAGTCCGGCAAGACTAGGTGGTACGGTCATAATATCGGCAAGGTACATCTTGATCGGGTCTTCTGCGTTTTCGCCGATACCAAACGCCGGTGTTGGCGCAACTGGACCAAGCAGAAGGTCGTATTCTTTGAAGAGCTCTTCATAAGCATGAATAAGTAGGGTGCGGGCCTTTTGTGCCTGCTGATAGTAAGCGTCGAAGTAACCACTCGACAACACGTAACTACCGACCATAATACGACGTTTATTTTCTGCAACAAAACCTTCGTCACGCGTGCGACCATACAGCTCCGCCAAGGTAGTCACTTCCGTAGCCCGGTGACCATAGCGAATACCGTCGTAACGTGCCAGGTTACTGCTAATTTCCGCTGGAACGATAATGTAGTACATAGCAAGCGCATATTTCACCATCGGCAGACTCACCTCTTCGACTACGTGACCAGCTTCACGAAGGCGGTCGACATACTCTTGCATACGAGCGCGCACATCAGCGTCGACATCGTCACTCATGAATTCCTTTATCACACCAATCTTTCGGCTCGTTGCTACTTCATGCTGCACGGTAAAGAAATTGGGCAGCGTCGTCATATCTCGCTCATCGCGACCGCTCATAATCTCCATAATTAGCTCAGCATCAGTCACATTGGTCGCAAAACACCCGATCGTATCGGTGCTACTTGCCATGGCAACGACGCCATAACGACTCACCGTCCCGTAGGTTGGCTTGACGCCCACGACGCCGTTAAAGCTAGCCGGCTGGCGAATCGAACCGCCCGTGTCAGTGCCGAGAGCAAAAGGCACAACACCAAGGGCCGTTACAACCGCTGAGCCGCCACTACTACCACCCGCAACTCTAGATTGATCAACGGCATTCTTAGTCGGCCCAAAGGCAGAGTTTTCGGTGCTACCACCATGCGCAAAAGCATCGAGGTTTGCCTTTCCAATACAGATCGCACCCTCAGCTTCAAGCTTTTCGACAGCCGTCGCTTGCAGGGGCGCCCGAAAGTTCTCGAGCATGCGGCTCGCTGCTGTTGACGGCGCGCCAAACGCCAAAAAGTTGTCCTTTACGACAAACGGCACGCCGGCTAGGCGGCCGACAACCTCGCCGGCCTGAAGTTTAGCGTCGATCTCGTCAGCACGAGCAAATGCACGTTCAGCCGTCAAGCTGAGGAGCGCGTGATACTCTTCACTCTCCTGGGCACGCTGTAAAGCAGCCTCAACTTGCTGGCGGGCTGTCGTCACACCATTAGTAATATCGCTTCGTATTGTTTCAATTGTTATCATTAGAGTACCTTTGGAACCTTCACTTGTCCATCATGCTGCTCAGGGGCGAGCGCGAGTAGCTCCTCACGCGAAACATCACTTGTCATAACTGTATCGTCACGGTTAACATTCTCCAGCCCAGTCACCTGGTAGGTCGGCTCAACACCAGACGTATCGAGTTCACCAAGCTGGTCTACATATCCAAGAATGTCACCAATATTTTGTTGCAATGCGTCAACCTCGTCATCAACGAGCTGCAAGTTACTTAGCTGTGCAAGATGGAGCACATCATCACGAGTAATGTTAGTCATAGGGTTTATTATACCGTACCGACCCCTACTATTCCCAGCGAAATACTCGAAACGCGATAAAGTAAATAACGATCATCCAGGCGCCAATCAGACCAATCTGCGGCAAAATATCAATCAAATGTTTTCCTTCAGTCGTGATTAAACGAATACCATCGATCACGGGGGTGAGCGGCAGGAAGTTTGACAGCGTCTGTAGCCAATCCGGCATCAAGAAGCGAGGGAAGAACGTGCCCGAAAGGAACATCATCGGGAAGACTACGATATTTGCAAGCGGTGCGACCTGCCGTTCGTTCTTCGCCCATCCGCCCAAAGCAAGGCCAATGCCCAGAATCATTGTGATACTAAATATCAAAAAGAGCGCTAACTCAAAGTAATTACCCGTCACATTAAGGTCGAACACAACGATTGCGATCACAAACATAATCGCAAGACTAATGAGACCAATGAGCGCCTGGCCAATCATCGTTGACAAGAAATATTGCCACACTTTTAGGGGTGTTGTCGAGAGACGTCGCAGGATCCCCATCTTCTTAAGTTCCGGGAAGACGTTGACTGGGCCAAAGATACCCATACCAATAATGGCAAAACCAAGTAGGCCCGCAAATGTATAGTCAAAGGCCGACAAACTACGCTCATTAAGCTGCGTACTCTTCACAGTAAATGGCACTTCCGTTGGCACGAAGCGACTATTAATACCCTTGAATACTCCTTCGAGAACACTACTCAGCGCCTGAGCCGACTGCTGATTGTTCTGTGTATATACCACTTCGGCTTGACCTGTAGGCTGATTGCTACCTTGCTGCGCTATACCAAATGACTCTGGCAAGATAATCGTAGCATCCAGTTCAGATCTACTCATCTTTTCTTTTGCGTCATCAAGTGATGCCGTTTCTTTATTAACCTCAATCACCTTGCTGTTTTGCAACTGATCAACAAACTGCCGAGAAAACGCGCTATTGGAATTATTAATAACCGCAACATTAAACGACACGTCTCGATCACCACTGTTAAGTCCACCGAACACAAACAGGAAGATCAGCGGGAAGCCAATTGTAAAAAAGAGCGCCAAGCGATCACGGAAAAAGCGCCGCGTGTTTATTTTGACAAACGTCAGTACTGTAAACAGTGAGTTACTCATTTTATGCCTCCCTCAAATCTTTGCCAGTGAGGTCAATGAATACATCTTCTAGGTTGGCTTGCTCTACGTGCTGTTCCTTTTTGAAGCCACGTTCCAGTAGCTGCTTGACGAGATTTTTTGGTGTGTCGATCGCTACAATCTTCCCGTTGTCCATCACCGCTATGCGGTCGCATAACATTTCAGCCTCATCCATGTAGTGAGTTGTCATGATAACGCTTATTCCTTTTTTACGCACCTGCTCAATCAGCTCCCACAAATGGCGACGCGCTTGTGGATCTAGGCCGGTTGTTGGCTCGTCAAGGAAAAACACCTTCGGGCCATGCACGAGTGCGGTCGTAATGCTAAGGCGCTGCTTCTGGCCACCCGAAAGCGATTCGACATAACTACTTGCCTTCTCCTCGAGGTCGACGTCACGCAAGAAGGACATCACATCCACCTTTTCGCCATAGGCAGCAGCAAACATTTCAATCACCTCAGTCAATTTAGTCTTATCTTGAAAGGCAGGCGTCTGCGGCTGCACGCCAATTAAATACTTAATCTTGTCAGGATTCTTGGCAACATCAATGCCATCGATCAGTACCGCACCCTCATCAATCGGACGAAGCGTCTCCATCATCTCGAGCGTAGTTGTCTTGCCTGCCCCATTTGGCCCTAAAATGCCAAATATTTCGCCTTTTTTTACCTTGAAGCTCACTCCGTCAACAGCCATCTTGTCGCCGTAACGCTTCTTTAATCCCCGTACTTCAACCATTACATTCATAGTCTTATTGTAGCCCATATATGCTCGTCGGCGCCTTACTTTACAATGATAAACGCCTTAAACAACACACCTTATGCAAAACTCGAAAGCAGACAGCTACGACAGGACTAAGCGCCAGCGTCATAAAAAACACCGCGCCATACTCTTGGCGCGGTGTTTTTTATTTATATCCGTATGAATATACGGCAAAGCCGATTAACGCTGTGCGTCAATAAAGGTGTGAGCACGACCCGAAGCGCCACCACGACCAGTACGGCCGATGCGGTGCACGTAGTCTTCGTAAGTCTGCGGCGTATCAAAGTTAATCACGTGCGTGACGTTTGGTATATCAAGACCGCGAGCAGCAACATCAGTCGCAACAAGCACCTTTACCTTCTCGTCCTTAAACTGCTTAAGAGCCCTCTGGCGCTGAGTCTGGTTCTTGTTGCCGTGAATCGCAGCCGACGGAATACCGACATTCGACAAATGGTCGCTTAGGCGCTGGACACCAAATTTCGTTTCGCCAAAGACAAGAACTTTTTCATACGAATCGTCGCTAAGCATGTCAGTTAACAATTCGACCTTGTGGGCCTTGTCGCGAGCTTCGACAACATCCTGTTCAACGTGCTCGCTTGTTTCAGCTGTACGAACAGAGACGGTTGCTGGATCATTCAAGAATGTGTGGATCAAGCTCTCGATCTCAGGCGTGATAGTCGCGCTGAAGAAGAGAGTCTGGCGCTCACGTGGCATAGCACCAACAATCTGGCGAATATCAGGCAAGAAGCCCATGTCAAGCATGCGATCAGCTTCGTCAAGAACAAGTGTCGTCATGTTCTTTAGCTGAATTGCACGGCGCTCAATAAGGTCTTTTAGACGACCTGGAGTACCGATAATAATATGTGGACGACGCTTCAAATCGCGCAATTGACGGTCGACATTCACACCGCCGACAATCAGTGCAGAAAATAGTCCCATGCCCTTTGAAAATTCACGGAATTGCTCGTCAATTTGCTGAGCAAGTTCACGTGTTGGTGCGATAATCAGTACGCTTGGGCGCAGCATAATACCACTTTGACGCTCAATGATTGGCAGCAAGAAAGCAGCTGTCTTACCAGTACCGGTGTTTGCAAGTCCGATGACGTCTCGGCCTTCGATAATGTGTGGGATCGCCTGATCCTGAATCGCGCTTGGGCTAATATAGCCCTTCTTAGCAATGTTATGATGCAACTCTGAACCAAATGGAAAGTCTGAGAACTTGTGAGTTGGCTCATACGGAGTCTCTTCGGCTACAGTCGTCGCCTTGTTAATAAACTTAGAAGGATGAATGTACTGCTTTGACGGGCCCTTCTTGCCTCCGCGACCACGGTTACCGCCTGGACGACCACCTCCGAAGCTACGTCCGCCGCTGCGGTTACCACCGCCCTGTGGGCGTCCCTGGTTAGGGCGTCCGCCCCTACTGTTTTGTTGAAATGCCATAGAAAATAACCCTTTCGTTATTCATATTTGATAGCTGTTGCAGTCTGGCAATACTCATATAGAGCTTGGAGAACAGCGAGAGGATATTTCGGTGGCCGCGTGAGTCACGCTAGTCTTTGAAAGAGGCTCGACATTCATCGAATGCAATGTTGTCTATATTAGCACGCTGGCTTCCATTTGTCCAGACATAGGCCTACTTGGGCAAGCTGTGTTAAGAGAAGGGGTCTCATATTTTCTAGAGTTTTTGCCGAATATCGGAAATCATATCACGGATTTCAGCGGCTTTTTCAAACTCCAGATTAGCACTGGCGAGTTCCATTTGACTCGTCAAATCTTTAATCAGTGACTTATACTCATCTTTCGGAATCTTCGCAAGATTGAGTTTCAGCTTCTTGTCATCTTCCTTGGCTGGGATAATTGCCCGAAGACCTTCACCAATTTCTTTAGCAACACTTGTCGGCGTAATGCCGTGCTCGGTATTGTACGCCTCTTGTATGCCGCGGCGACGGTTCGTCTCATCGATCGCCGCTTTCATAGAACGCGTTATAGTATCAGCATACATAAACACTTGGCCACGCTCATGTCGCGCAGCACGCCCAATCGTCTGGATCAGTGCGCTTTCACTGCGGAGGAATCCCTCTTTGTCGGCATCCATAATCGCCACCATACTCACCTCGGGAAGATCGAGACCCTCGCGCAGAAGGTTAATGCCCACAAGTACGTCATACACACCCATACGCAGATCTCGCAGAATATCACCACGCTCAAGTGTATCGACATCACTATGGATATAAGCCGTCTTGATGCCAATCTCTTGTAGGTAGGCAGATAAATCCTCAGCCATACGCTTCGTAAGTGTCGTCACCAATATACGCTCTTGATGCTCAATGCGGTCACGAATTTCCGCAATTAAATCATCGATCTGGCCATCAGTAGGACGAATGATGATTTCCGGATCTAATAGGCCGGTCGGGCGAATGATTTGCTGAGCAGGCTCTGGACTATGCGCAAGTTCATACTCTCCCGGTGTCGCCGACACATAAATTGCCTTATTAATATGACGATCAAACTCATCAAATCGTAACGGACGGTTATCGAGTGCCGACGGTAAGCGAAAGCCATAGTCTACGAGCACTTCTTTGCGAGCCCGGTCACCATTGTACATACCACGCACTTGAGGTAAGGTCTGGTGACTTTCGTCAACCAGTAAGAGGAAGTCGTCAGGGAAATAATCAAGTAACGTTGCCGGCTGTTCGCCCGGCTCGCGATTCGTTAGATAGCGACTGTAATTTTCAATACCTTTTACAAACCCAGTTTCTTCAAGCATTTCAATATCATACTTTGTACGCTGCGCGAGACGCTGTGCCTCGAGCAATTTATCATTTCGCTCAAAGTACGCCAGGCGCTCCTCAAACTCCTGCTTTATGCCTTCGATTGCGCGCGCTAGTTTCTGCTTCGGTGTCACGTAGTGACTGCTCGGGAAAATCTGGACCTGCTTTGGCTCACCAAGAATTTCACCCGTCAACGGGTCAATGCGTGTGATGCGGTCAACTTCATCACCAAAGAACTCAATACGATGCGCAACGTCACTACCTGCCGGGAAAACATCGACGACGTCACCCTTTACTCGGAATGTACCACGATGAAAATCAATATCGTTGCGCTGGTATTGGATATCGGTAAGTTGACGGATAAATTTATCCTGCTGACGCCGTTCACCTACAGTGACGGTAATTGACATTTCCGCATAATCATCCGGCGAACCGATACCATAAATACAACTCACACTTGCAACAATAATCGTGTCACGTCGCGTTAGAAGTGCTGACGTCGCCGCGTGCCGTAGGCGGTCAATCTCATCATTGATCTTGCTGTCTTTTTCGATATACGTGTCGCTACTAGCCATATAGGCTTCTGGCTGATAGTAATCGAAGTAGCTTACAAAGTAGTGGACCTCATTTTGAGGAAAGAATGATTTAAACTCACTAAATAGCTGCGCGGCCAGCGTCTTGTTATGAGCAAGCACGAGCGTCGGCACATTCCTATCGGCGATAATATTTGCCATCGTAAACGTCTTACCTGACCCCGTGACACCCAGTAGAGTCTGCTCTCGCTCACTTCGATTAAGCCCGTCAAGAAGCTGAGCTATTGCCTTCGGCTGATCACCGGTTGGCTGGTACTTCGTATCAAGTTGAAACTTTTGACTCATCTGTTATTATTATACGCTACTCTCATACACTTCTCAGCAGCAAAGAGCACCCCCGAGGAGGTGCTCCTGAACAGCAGGCACTACATACCGCTAGCCGCGGCCAGCGCGGTGGGCACTTACCTGACTGTCGGTCCCGTCGTGCTCAAAGTCAGCGTACTTGGCATCAAGCGCAGCAATAACTCGAGCAACCAACTTTTCAGGATCGGTGTCATAAATTATATCTCGAGCACCCGGCGCTTCGATATTCTCAAGCAAGACAGGCGTATAATCCGCAAGACCGCCACTGCCGAGCAACACGCCACACACTTTGCGACTCTCAAGTGCTGTTGAAAGTTCGTGGAGACTACCCATGCGCCCACCAACCGTAATAATCGCATCGCTACTGCGAACGAGGTGCACATCACGTCCAACGTACTCCATGCCTGTAAAGTTAATATAATCAAACTCTTTTGTTGGTAGGCGATAAGTCGCTACATGCTCACGGAATGATGCTGCAGGTGAAAAGCCAATTGATAAACCACGCTCACCTTTTACGCTCATCACGCCCATTGCGGCGTAGTGCGGCAATCCAATCGTCGCACCGGTCAATAATGTCTTGCCTGCTTCGGAAATCGCCTTGCCAAGCTCAAACGCTAATTGATGTGAGGTTTGTACTGTCGCGCCACTTGCGGCACCTGACACACAAATTTGATATCTCATTTTATTTTAACTCCTGTACACGATAGTCAGCCGGGGCTGTCTGTAGGTAACGTTTAATGTCTTTTTGATGCAACAGTCCTGCTTGTGCGCCAAGCTTCTGTACAACGCTCATGCTGTTGATCGGAGCCCAGGTCAACGCCTCATCCATCGTTTTACCGAGTGCAAGCGCCGCTACAATCGTGGATGCGAAGGCGTCGCCAGCACCAGTACGATCAAGTGGTGGCGCTGGGTCGGGGTAGTTCGGAATCGTTACAAGTTTGCCATCATATGACGCATATGAACCGTTTGGACCATCAGTGATCACAACAATTTTTGGCCCGAGAGCATGGACTCCATTTGCTAACTCACTCAGTGAATCATACGATTTACCGGTCACATCAACCGCCT
>CBIHLX010000012.1:0-18983 GCA_966210935.1 uncultured bacterium
GCTGTAGCGCTGACGAGATTCATCTTAATGTGGTATGAAGCAAATCTGTTCATAAACTAATTTATATCATTTAAATTAATCTTGTGCAATAAAAACTACCGGCCGCACTTAGCAACCGGTAGTTTTTATTTATACGGAAGTATTACTTCTTGTCGTCGACAACTTCGCCTTCGACTGGACCGTCATCGGTCTTCTTATCACCACCTTCAGCTTCGGCTTCTTTCGAAGCGGCTTCGTAAAGCTTGGCACCGATAGGCATGATCTTATCGTTGAGCGCCTTAAGTGCAGCTTCGAGCTCATCTTTGCCGGCATCAGCGTTATCTTTTACCTTCTTCGCTTCGGCCGCAGCCTCTTCGATTACCTTCTTATCGTCGTCGGAAATTTTATCCTTGTACTCAGTTGGCATCTTCTCAGCCTGGTAGACAGCGTTTTCGAGCTGATTACGCGTATCGATTGCTTCGCGCTTCTTCTTGTCTTCTTCAGCGTGAAGCTCCGCTTCCTTCTGCGCCTTTTCGATATCTTCCTTACTCATGTTGCCGCTGTCCTGGATGGTTACTGAGTTTTCCTTGCCAGTACCCTTGTCTTTAGCCGTCACATTGAGGATACCGTTAGCGTCGAGACTAAAGGTCACTTCGATCTGCGGCACGCCGCGAGGAGCTGGTGCGATACCATCGAGGATAAAACGACCAAGTGACTTATTGTCAGCAGCCATTTCACGCTCACCCTGGAGGACGTGAATCTCGACCTGAGGCTGATTGTCAGCAGCAGTTGAGAACGTCTCACTCTTTGAAGTTGGGATGGTGCTGTTGCGTTCGATGAGCTTAGTAGAGACACCACCCATGGTTTCGATACCGAGTGAAAGTGGAGTCACATCGAGAAGGAGAACATCCTTCACGTCACCCTGGAGAACACCGCCCTGGATCGCTGCACCAACAGCTACGACTTCGTCTGGGTTCACACCCTTGAGTGGGTCTTTGCCGAAGATAGACTTCACCTTTTCAACGACAGCTGGCATACGAGTCATACCACCAACGAGGACGACTTCGTCGATATCGCCTGCTGACATGTCAGCATCCTTGAGCGCCTTATGAACAGGCTCGGCCAGGCGATCGATCAGATCAGCCACCAGCTCTTCGAGCTTACTGCGGGTTAGCTTATATTCGAAGTGCTTTGGACCATCAGCATCAGCTGTGATGAACGGTAGGTTGATTTCAGTTTCTGACGTAGAAGAGAGTTCCTTCTTTGCCTTTTCGGCTTCGTCCTTAAGACGCTGCATGGCTGCCTTGTCGCCTTTAAGATCGATACCTTCCTGTTGCTTGAAAACTTCGAGAAAATGGTTAACGATACGGTTGTCAAAGTCTTCGCCGCCGAGGTGGGTGTCACCATTGGTTGAGCGAACCTCAAACACACCGTCACCAAGTTCGAGCACAGAAACGTCGAACGTACCACCACCAAGGTCGAAAACAGCGATCTTCTCATCCTTCTTACCTTCGAGGCCGTAGGCAAGTGCAGCAGCGGTTGGCTCGTTAATGATACGCTTCACCTCAAGGCCAGCAATCTTACCGGCGTCCTTAGTCGCTTGGCGCTGTGAGTCATCGAAATACGCAGGCACGGTAATAACCGCTTCGGTGACTTTTTCGCCCAGGAATGCTTCGGCATCAGCCTTAATCTTTGAAAGGATCATAGCTGACACTTCTTCTGGAGTGTATTCCTTATCACCCATCTTCACTGCCACGCCACCGTCTTTCTTGACGATTTCGTATGGCATAATGTCGTGGTCCTTCTGAACTTCCGCATCGCTAAACTTGCGGCCGATCAAACGCTTGACGCCATAGATAGTATCTTTCGCGTTCGTCACGCGCTGACGCTGCGCTACCTGGCCAACGAGACGCTCGCCTTTCTTGTTAATAGCCACAACACTAGGAGTAGTGCGGTTGCCTTCAGCATTTGCAATTACCTCAGGCTTACCTGCAACCATGTAGGCAAATGCACTGTTGGTCGTACCAAGGTCAATACCAATGATTTTTCCCATATTCGTTCCTTTCGTTAACTATCAGTCAAAGGGTTTCTACATCTATTTTAGCACTCACCTACTGTGATTGCCAATAATTTTAGTCTAATAAAATTAGCACTCTACTGTCAAGAGTGCTAACTAAGTATCATCACGCATATCTTTGATTGGACTACGAGCCAAGTTGCGTGCAAGCGGCAAGAGCATCCCAACCAGTCCGGACAATACAATTAATCCCACCAAAGCTAGAAGTGCAGTCCACCAAAAACCAATCATACTAAAACGTAGTGCGTCATCAGCAAATGTGTAAATCAGATGAGCACGGACCGTGAAGTCGCCGGCAAACTTCGCCTCTATCCACCAAGCCGCCAGAAGACCAAGCACCAACGAAACAATGGCTACGATTATCGTTAACATAACTGTGTACAGCGTATAAATGGAGCGGATGTCGCTACGTGTCGCTCCAATCGCACGAAAGACCGCGGTTTCACGTCGACTATCACCGATCACCCGACCGATCATGCCCATGAGAATGAGTGCCGCAATAAATGCCACTATCAAGGCAGCATACTGCAATACCTGGACTGCCTGCTTTCGAATATCCTCGACCAAAACCGCATTACTTCCAAAGTAATTTGCTGATACCTTTCCTGGTTCGCAGTACATCATACTGCAGCTCATTCCATCAACAAAGCGCTTCAGTTCTGCGACGCTGCTGAACTCAACTAGTCGACGATCCATATCATAGTTAAATGTTGTCGCATCTTGCACTTCAGGACGAATTAATGACGCAAGCTCTTTGCTATCGGGCATCGCGTCAAAAAGCTGCTGCGGCACTACCCACTGCCCTTCAAGCGTAGAACCGGCAATAGTCGTTAGCAATCCATCAACACCAGAGAATGACTCTGCCGATAAGCCATTTGGTGAAATACCAACAACTCGGAATGTCAGCTTTCGCTGCACCGGCTCGGTCGCCTGTCCGAACTGTGCGGAAAATTGACTATACTTAGCAGCAAGCTGCTTTTCGCTTGTCGTCCGTACGTCACGAACTACCGTCGCTGCCGCACACTCGCCCGCCGACGGCAATCCATAAATGAGTGACGGCTTCTGATAATCCTTATTGGATTTATTTTGATCAATTTCCTTGGCTACTCGCAGAGCTTCATCAATCTGTCGCTGAGAGACGTTATTTCGATAACACGAGGTGTATATCGCCTGCTCAGCATGAGCTTTGACGTAGCGAAGCCGATCTAGTTTTTCTTCAGGGGTGGCCGAGTTGGGTAGACGCTTTAGACCAAGCGCTTTCTCCACTTGATTAAACGGCGCTATCACGGGAATTGCCGACGTATCAGACTGGCGCGCAATCTGCTCAGCACCAAGCATGAACGGCCTCACAACTGACTCATCAATGTATGACCAACCAAAATCGATAGTCATTTGCGACATATCGTTAGATGGTTCGGGGTCCGTTGTAAAATCTTCCTTGCCGTCGACGATTGGCTTAAGTCGACCATCGGCAATACTACTCTGCACAACTGGGTATGTCTTGATAGGCCCATAGGAAGCTACTACTCTATCAACCTCTTCTTTTGCACTAGGAAATGTCGCTACATACTCATTAAACGCCTGGGTTGCGGCTGGTGACGCCGGATTCAAAAACGACAGGTCATCACCGATATCATTGATTGGCTGCTGTTCGGTTGCAGGATCATACTCAATACCTAGCTTTTTTGCAGCATTTTTCTTGTCAATTATCAGCTGGTTGTAAATCTCTTGAGCACGTTTTTTGACACTCTCGGGAGTGTCAGGGCCCGGATAATGCTCCGGTGAGTACGACACCATCGCCAAATACCGCTCCGAGAGAGTACCAGCCGTAAATTGCCGCAAGCCTCCCGTCACCCCCTGTAGCACAAAAAGCGCCAGAGCAATCACGCCAAACAGGAGGCTCGCAATAACAACCGTCACCGTCGTTCGAATACGGCGAGTGCGCAGTTTTGTATAAGCTAACGTAAACGCGTCACGAATTCCTATCATACGATTACTCCGTCTTTTAATCGAACTTCGCGGTCTGCGCGCGCGGCGATACCCGGATCATGAGTAACAACAACGATCGTCGTGCCGAATTGCTTACGAATCTCTTCGAATAGCTCAATAATTGCAGCGCCATTCTGACTATCGAGATTGCCGGTCGGCTCGTCAGCCAATAGAATCTTCGGCTGGTTCATCAGTGCCCGCGCTACGGCAACGCGTTGCATCTGCCCGCCCGAAAGCTCTCTTGGCAGATGACGCATCCGATCGTCAATTCCAACTGCGTCAGCCAGTTCAACGGCTTTTACTTGACGCTGACGCCGCTTCGCCCGAGCAAACATTGCTGGTACTTCGAGATTAGTGGCAACTTTTAAAAATGGCTGCAGGTAAAAAAACTGGAAAACAAACCCGATTGTCTGGCCACGAAATTTTGACAGCTTTCCATCACGCAGCTTACTAAGGTTGACGCCATCTACCTCAACCACTCCACTGGTTGGCTTATCAAGTCCGCCAAGCATCTGAAGCAGCGTCGACTTACCACTACCACTTGCACCAGTCAAAGCGACAAATTCTCCTTCACGAATCTCAACAGACACACCGGCAAGCGCTTGTACTTTTTGTCGGCCAATTTTGTACTGCTTCGTGAGATTGGTCACTTTTATAATAATTGGTGCCGTCGACGCAACCTTTGGTCGCTGCTCACGACGTCGCGCTACTCCAACGTACTCACGGATGGCTCGCACTGCTTGGACCGCATCACCATCGAAAATAGCAAGAAAACGCTCAATATCCCCACTGCCCACCGGTAGATTTGCCATAGTGCTCTCAGTATACCCCAAGCGTAAGCGTTATACTACAACGACGCCATATCCGCTAATACCGAGTCCCCCAGCCCCGATACCGCAGCTTCGATGGCGTCAGCACTTCAATCGATTGACGTGACAAGAGACGGTTGCCAGACGCGCTGACCGTAATAGCCTCGACCGACTGGCGCGACAGGAGACGATTGCCCATCGTACTGACTGCAATTACCTCAAGAGATTGCCGAGACAATGAGCGCGTTATTGCAACCGGCGATGATGCAATAACAAGCAGTGTATATTGATAGCCACTACCGCCACCAGGAGCATTGAAAGCATAGGACGCATTCACGATGTCATAGCCAAGCGCTTCGTGTGCGATAACTCCCGAAAAGGCCGTCGTACCACCCGAGCCACTAGCATCTATCGTCGTGTCAGGCACGACAGGTACGTTATTTGCAGCACGGTTGGCACCGAGAGCTAATACCCAGTCCCCGTTACTTGCCGACCCTAGATCATTTGGCTGATACGACGCGCCAGAGCTCGACCAGTCATGACTCATGCGCCGTATGCCATACCCGGGTGTTACAAGCGCAATCAGCTGTAGCACACCCGACTGATTACCACTCCACGTCACTGTAACGACTGAACCAGCGTCACCCGCGCCAGCGGTCTTTGCAGCCACAAACGAGCCGACATTCATACCCGAATTAGCGTACAGCGAACTCCAGCCACTCGGCATCGTTGGCGCCCAAGCGCCCACTGCCTGCAAGATAAGATAATCGCCTTCTTGAATTGTTGCTGGAATAGTAATCGTTGTACTCACTCCATTAACAAATACCTGCGCCTTATCACGAAGCGAGATAGCACTCACGGCTGCCGGTGGCGTCTCGCCGGCAATAATCAGTGTCGAATATGAATAACCTTGTGTGGAGCCGCCAGATGGAGAAGTAAAGCTCGCCTGCAAGCCGGGGGTATCAGCAGCAAGTACTTCATGAGCAATTACGCCACCCATATTAGTTGAACCACTACCCGATATGTCGACCGATCCACGACTAATCGCAGGCACACCACCGCCACTTCGGTTGGCGCCAAGGTATAACACCATATCACCATTTAGCGCATTTAATGCACCTGGCGATGCATTACCGCCGCTGCTAGCCCATAAATTCGCAACCCCCCGGACCCCAAGACTGCCCGTGACGGCAATCATTGTCATCACCGCCTGACTGGCACCTGACCATGATATCGATACGGATGTACCAGCATCGCCGCTTCCCGCTGTTTTGGTTGCCACAAAACACCCGACATTCGTACCGGACCGTGTATAGTATTTTGTCCAGCCAGCAGGCAATGACGGCGTAAAGTAACCCGCGACATGCAGCACCAATAAGTCACCCGTTTGCGCTGCAACCGGAATAGTGATCGAACTAGTCGTGCCGCTTGCGAGAAAAGCCTGTGCCGTTGCGCGAATCGTTGCTGCCATCGTCGCTACTACGAGGTCTGTACACCGAATTCAGCTGTGTTAACATCAGTGGGTGTCCACGGTGCATTATCACTCGGTCGTGTCTGATATATATCCGTTGCAGCTACCCATGATGCTGATAGCATTTGCGGCTGAGCATTTGCATAGTCAGTTGAGCCTATGCGCACAAGTGTAGCGAGTCCAGCTGCAACTGGAGCGTCCTTTGAGGCGTAGCTTGTTACCGCAACCGCATGAACCGATGACGTATTAGCCGTAAGCTGCTGGTATTTGTAACTATCTTTTACACCGGCGGCACCAGAGAAAACGTAGGATGTTGTGTCTGGGGTCGCTTCATTCACACGACTATAGTGAGTCGTCCCCGAAGCAGGTGACATTGCAAGATTTGCTCCGTCCGATGAGGGCAAAAGGGTCTGCACTCGTACATCGCCGAGATAATTATTATTTGTCGCCCCGGTTGAGTCCAGCACGTACAGATCATCTATCCAATATTGATTCCCACTAGGATATTCAAAGGCAAGTGACGATACCGATGCTGTCGTCGGTACATTACCGTTTACGCGCAAGACACCGTCGACTCGTATTTCACATGCCCCCGTGCCTGGTGTATATTTCAATTCAATATAACGCCACACACCAGCCGCCGACCAGGCTGGGCCGGTGGAAATAGCTATCTGCGCATTATTGTCGCTACGATAGAGCGCAATATACCCACCAGACACTAGGCCAACACGTGCCATACCACTCGTCATCAAGGGAACCGTTGTCGCTGTTTGCGATGAGCTAATAGCAACACCGATCACGATAGTATTGGTCAGCGCGCCTGGATAGGATCGTGTCATCACGCCCCACTGGTTGAGCGCCGCTCTTCCACCAAACCGACCGGTCACAGTCCCGCCACCGAAGTTATTCCAGCCCTTAGCTGTCGTCAGGCCATCATCGAAGCCTTCCATGAATATCAGTGCCATTTACGCCACCTCTAGCTGAACTGTTAAATCGCTACCAGGAATTGTCGATCCAACTTGGGCGACATCAACAGTTACATACGCCCCTGACGCAACCGACGTAACATTCATATTTGTCACATACCCAGAAGTCATTGAGCCAGCAGCAATCGTAGGGCGATTTGCCTGAGTAGTGAAAATAGTCGTACCATTTACTTTAATGTCGACAATCAAAGACGCTCCGGTTGGTGCCGTTCCGACAGACGCACGAACCCCATTGATAGTCCAGGCGGTAGCACGGTTATTATAAAGTCGATGTACCCCGGTCTCGACGACCACATTACCAGTCGACGAGAATACTTGAGATATGGACGACATCGGCAGCTGGGCAGTTGGCACCTTGCCTGTTGCATCGAGACCAGCATATCCATTGGCCATACCCTTGCTTGCCACTTGCTCGGCACCAGTGATACGACTGTCGTTACCCTGAGTGACCGTACCTGCCGTCGTACCAAAACTGACCGCCAGGGTGCGGTTAGCACTGAGGTCGCCACCGCCCATCAAGCCCGCTCCGGCGGAAATGGTGGTCGAGGTAGCCACTTTGCCAGAAAGTGCCGGGACGATAGGTGAACTAGCCGTTCCCCCCAGGTCGCCGCTTAATTGGATAAGTCCTTTGGTTGCTGCGTCGGCATCGGGTGACACCGAAGGAGCCGGCAACTGGACACTCGGCACCTTGCCAGCCGAACCAAGAGAGGCGTAGCCGTTGGCAGCACCTTTGTTAGCAAGCTGCTCCGCACCAGTAATGCGACCGTCATCACCAGCAGCCACGGTACCTGTGGTTGTACCAAAATTCACTGCCACTATACGGTTCATAGTAAGATCACCGCCACCAGTGAGACCAGCGCCAGCCGCAATGGTCGTACTGGCCGCCGCTTTGCTTGCAAGGCCCGGGACAGTTGGACTGGCTGCCGTTCCCCCCAGGTCGCCGCTTAATTGAATAATGCCTTTCGTACTCGCCGTTGCGTCAGAAGGAGCCGCGCCAGCAGGAAGCTGCGAGCTAGGCACCCTACCGGCGCCATCAAGCGAAGCGACACCATTTGGCTGGCCTATGTCGTCGGCTTTGACGTACGTCTCCTGTAGCTGTACGGCCCTGATCGAACCTGGCGCAATCGCGCCGTTGACTGCTGTTGAGTCGAGCGTCCCGTCTAGGTTGTGAGACACATCAAGAAAAGTGTTGAGGATATCCCCCCACTGGCCACTATCGCTACCCGGTACCGGTAATCGTGCCATGTGTCTGTTTCCTTGTTGCGCTTATGTTATTAAAATTAATACTACCACATTTCGGGCAGCTTTTTGAGTATTTATGACAACGGCACACCCCAGCCTCGATACGACCGATGACTTGGACTGAGCACTTCCACGTATATTGACCCGAGCATCCGTTTTGGCGTGCCGTATGTTGCCGTTTCAATGTACGCAGTGCCGAGTTGACGCTGCGGATTCGCCTGTGTTGCAGCTTCAACATACAGTGTATCAAGTTGACGCGGCGCCTCACTCGTCGCCACCGTTGCCTCAACGTACACCGTATTGAGCCGGCGCGACGGCGAGCTATTAGCCGAAACCGCCTCAACATACTCGGTCAGAATTCGGGCGTCCGTCATAATCAGGCGACTTCCATACCCGCTTCAAGAGCATTCGCCCCGGTCACAGTCCAAGCCGCAGCGGTCGCAGGGTCAGTTTCTCGCATCTGCACATAGCTCGTTGCCGATGTCGAAAGTGGCTGCGTCGTATCGTAATAGACACTCGCTCCGGATTTGAGCGCCACCCTCGCACTCGCCGCACCAGCGTCGGACTTTTGCATATGCGCTACCGACTGAAGACCATACACCGTTGTCGTACTGGCCGTCAGATCAGACAGGCTGTATGTATCACGCTGCCCAACGGTCGACGAGCTATTATACGTCGTGCTTACATAAGGTACTTCACTGACATTGGCATAGTTATTTGCTGAGCCGGTTGGGGCAAGTTGCGTCGATGAGCCGGCGGCATTAGGAAGCATCGACTGCACACGGACATCTCCAAGGAACGTATTATTGACCACACCAGTGGCATCACATACATAGAAATCATCAATTGATATCACGCAATTAGGACTCGAGACATAGCGCCCTGTTCGAAAGCGAATTGCATCAATATTCGTGCTCGTCCCACCATTCTTGGTGTTACCCGTAAAATTTATTACTTGCCTCCCGTCCACGCGCACTGTTACCTGTCCGGTCGTCGCGTTAATCGTGGCGTACATTTCAATATAATGCCAGTTGCCATCAAGTGTCCCCGCAGAAGTAGACGCAATAAGGGACCCCGATGGACTAAAGAAAGTTCCTGAACCTGGATCTCCTCGATAGAGCGCAAGTGCATTTGTTGACAGGCGCCGAAGATACAGGTGACCCGTTGCACCGTTATCGGTATATACACCGAACAGATTTGCAGTCAGGTCGCTGTTATTGCCCGACTCTAACCCTACCTGGATGGCGGCACCAGCATAAATGGACGACGAGGCGGGAAGCGCACGTAGAATTGATAAATTAACGTTATTGTTGGTCACTGCATTAAGTGTTGCCGACTTCCCGGCTCCTAGTCGCGTTGCCGTAGCGTACGTGATATCAGAGGCCGTGCCAGTGACCGTCCACCGCATCGGCACATCCTGAACATCAAACCCGTCAGAATAAAGCAATGCCATATGCTATGCCACCTCCATCCCGGCTTCGAGCGCGTTTGCGTTGCCTACCGTCCAGGCAGCAGAGGTAGCCGGGTCAGTTTCACGTAGCTGGACATAGACGGTCGGTGAAGTACCGAGCGACTGCGTTGCATCGTAGTACACACTTCCACCAGATTTGAGCGCCACTTTCGCATTTGCCGTCCCGGCATCAGATTTCTGCATATGCGCTACAGATTGGGTCGCCAGAATGGTTGTCGTACTGATTGCTAAATCCGACAATGCATATGTGTCGCGCTGCCCAACGGTCGAAGAGCTGTTATATGTCGTGTTATTATAGGGGACTTCAGCGGCATTTGCATAGTTATTTGCCGAGCCGGTTGGTGTCAGCTGCGTGGACGAACCGGCAGCATTTGGGGTCATTGATTGAACTCTCACATCACCAAGGAATGTGTTATTAACCGTACCCGCCGTATCACATATGTACAAGTCATCGATACTGATTGCGGTCGATCCGCCCGTATACCTGCCCGTCCGGAAGCGAACACCATCGATATTAGTACTTGTGCCACCATTGCGTGTATTGCCGGTAAAATCTATCACCGTAGTACCATCGACTCTTACGGTCAAGCGTCCTGTTGTGGCATGAATAACGGCATACACTTCAACGTAATGCCAGTTACTGTCAAGGACACCCGCCACAGATACTGCAATTTGCGTGCCGCTTGGATTGTTGACATCCCCTGCTCCTGGATTGCCACGATAGAGAGCGATCGCATTCGTACCAAGCCGACGAAGATAGATATGGCCGCTACTGCCGCCATCGGTATACATACCAAATAAGTTGGCAGTTGGATCATTACCGCCTCCTTCTGAACCGACCTGCAGCGCTGCCCCTATATAAATTGAGCCGCTAGCCGGGAATCCCTTCAGTGCGTAGGTTGAAGACGTGGCGCTCAGCGTACTGAGCGTGAGCGCTTTGCCCGCCCCAAAACGTGTTGACGTTGCGTAAGTAAACTCGTTCGCAGCACCGCCCTGAACCCAGCGCAATGCACTGTCCTGAAAGTCGAACCCGTCAATATAAAGCAGCGCCATACTTAAACCCCAATTATATTGAGGTTAGTATACCGAAACTATAATCGTTCGTAAAGCTATTGCTTGGTTACTTTAACCATAGCATGGCGAATAGGACTGCCGCCTAAGGTATAGCCTGCTTGAAGCTCTTCGGCAATGACCTCTTTGTCGCCTTCGGCATCTTCATCAAATTGGATCGCCTCATGCAGGTCGGGGTTAAATTCGACACCTTCCTTGGCGTCAATACGCTTAAGATCGAGACTCTCGAGTGCTTTATCGAGATTTTTCACAAGACCGCTAATTCCCTGTGCCCATTTATGATCTTTGAGATCGTCTGGCATGTACACAACAGCACGCTCAATAGTATCGATAATTGGCAAGAGCTTCATGATTGCTGCTGCTTTACCAGTTTCACGCGCTGCTACTTTTTCTGCTTCGACACGCTTGCGATAGTTTTCAAAATCAGCGCGCGTACGCTGCAAGTCGGCGGTCAATTCGGCAATTTGCTGTTCAAGTTCGTCTGTCTTCTTTGTCTTCTCTTTTGTCATACTACCTCCAACTAAAACATACCTACCAGGGCCTGGAAGAAGCTTGTAATAGCATTCACAATGGCATTAATGACAGTCACAATACCCGAAATAATTGCGTTAATAATCGCAACGATACCATCGACGATTGTTTGAATTAGTTCCATTACAATACCTCCTCAAGCATCGCGCCCGCATGACGGACGAGACGCATTACTTTGCCATAACTCTGCCGGGTTGGACCAAGCACACCGATGTAGCTGCGATCACTGTAGGGCGAGCGGAATCGGCTGATGATCAGGGTTGCCCCGCTCGTTTTACCGATTGGATTTTCACTACCAATATACACATTGAGCGGCTCGTTTGGCGCCGCTTCGCGGAGCCAAGGCTCGAGATTATCAAGAAGTCGCGCCACCGCCTGAACGTGCTGGCCATTTAAGAATTCCGGCTGACTAAAGAGATTACCGATACCGTTCATATAAAGCTCGTCGCCAATGGTGGCAATACCGAGGTTCTGTGTCAGTTCTACCAAGCTATCAACCGCACTACGAATAGCACGGTCGGCGCGATCTCCGTGGGTATTCACGCGTGCCGCAAGTGCTCGTGCGCTGCGATCAAGCAACGGCGTCTGCCCTGCGCTCGCCTCGGTCAAACTATTAACGTAAAAGCGATACCCTTGGTCGGTTGGAATACGTCCTGCACTGGTATGTGGCTGCATGATCATCCCCATCTCTTCAAGACGGGCCATTTCGCTACGAATCGTTGCGCTCGAAACATTGAATAACTTGGCGAGCGTCACGCTCCCAACTGGAGCAGCGATTTCTGCGTACTGCTCAATAATGGCGGCTAAAATAGCAATCTGACGATCTGTCATATCATTAGTATAGACTAATTTTGGCACTCTTTCAACAAGAGTGCTAGACGCTCAGCTTAATTGCCTCGAGCAGGTCGCGAGCACGAATGCGCAACTCGTCATCCTTGCGATTAAAGACATCTCCATGGTGAGCGATCTCGTCTGCAATACGCACCGCCTCATCCAGCTCATCATTCACGATAAAGTGATAGTACGGCACCTCAAGTGCGTGGGTCAGTTCGGCAATTGCACTGTCACGACGCTTTGGCCACTCGGCCTCAAACTCCTCCAAGGTGGCGTAGCGCGCCGCCAAGCGCTGCCGCCAAGCGCTGTAGTTTGGCGGCAAAATAAAGACTGCCACTACTGACTGCGCCAAGTCCTTATATTCAGCCACCCCCTGAACATCCACATCGGTAATCGCAATTTTACGCTGGCCATACGACTGTCGCAACTCACTGACGCTTGTACCGTAGACCGTTCCGTGCACATACTTAGCTTCAATAAATTCTTGACCCTCAACCATACGACGTGCCTCGGCCTCGTCAATAAAATGATAGTCAACGTCAGCAACTTCTGGCACACCATTATTGCTACGCGGTGCACGTGTGGTGTGAGAAATAATATCCCGATAGTCACTATCTGCGAGCAATCGTTTTTTGATCGTGTCTTTACCGGCACCAGAAATGCCGACAAGGAGCGTAATATGCGTATTACGAACAAGATCGATCGCAGCATCAGAGGGTTGGTAATTTATAATCAAGTGTTCAAGCGTATCCATTCCCTCTATTTTACCACTAGTCACGCTTGAGCATGACCGTGAAGGCTTCAGACGGAATATCAACTTTACCAAAGCGCTTCATTCGCTTCTTACCCTTCGCCTGCTTGGCGAGCAGCTTCTTCTTGCGACTGACGTCACCACCATAGAGGTAACCAGTCACATCTTTTCGATAAGCCGAAAGATCGGCACGGGCAATAAACTTGCCGCCAATCGCCGCCTGAAGACTCACCTGGAAGCTCTGTCGCGGAATCACCTCCTTGAGCTTATCGACAGTCTCGCGACCAAGACGCTGGCTCTCCGAACGGTGCGCCATCACACTGAGCGCGTCAACAATTTCATTTGCCACATAGAAGTCCACCTTCACAAGATCCTCTTGGCGGTAAGTATCGAGTTCGTAATTAAAGCTACCGTAACCACTAGTTACCGACTTGAGTTGATCGTAGAAATCGGTCAAGAGATTGGCAAGTGGCGCTTCAAAGCTAATCAGAGCCCGCTCATCAATGTAGCTGAGGTTCTTCTGCAGACCACGCTTACCGACAATCAGCTGAATCACCGCGCCAATGTACTCTTGCGGTACGACGATCTCGCCCTTGATCCACGGCTCACGAATCTCTGAAATCTTCGACGGGTCAGGCAGATCACTGGCTGACTTGATGTCGACTTCTTCGCCGTTGTTCAAAATAATGTGGTAGTCAGTCGAGGGGTTAGTGACGACAAGATCAAGATTATATTCACGCTCCAAACGCTCACGAATAATATCCATATGCAGAAGTCCCAAGAAACCAATGCGCACACCAAAGCCGAGAACCGGCGAATTTTCCGGCTCAAACTGAAGCGCACTGTCACTAAGGCTCAACTTCTCAACCGCATCTTTAAGGTCTTGGTAGTCTTCGTTTGATACCGGGAAAAAGCCAGCGTACACAAATGGCTTAACGTGCTGGTAGCCCGGCAGTGGCTGTTCAGCATGCGCACGACGAACGGTAACGGTATCACCGACACGGGCGTCACGAGTCGTCTTTAGGTTGGTGACGATATACCCGATTTCACCTGTCGCGATGTCCTCTTCGGCCTTCATCGTCGGGTTAAGCGCGCCGACTTCGAGAGCAATTCCATGCGCACCTGTTGCAAGCATTTCGATTGTATCACCCTTCTTGATCGCACCATCAACGACACGGGTATAGAGAATCACGCCGCGATAGTCATCGTAGTAACTATCAAAGATCAGAGCGCGAGTCGGAGCTGTCGTTTCACCTTGCGGCGGAGCGATACGCTCCAGCACAGCATCAAGCACCTCCGGTACTCCCTCGCCAGTCTTGGCACTGATCTTTAAGATGTCGCTTTCATCACAGCCAAGCAGATTAATAATCTCCGCCGAAACACGTGGCACGTCAGCAGCCGGCAAGTCGATTTTATTCAGCACCGGAATAATCGTTAGATCGGCCGCCAGCGCTAGGTACACATTAGCGAGTGTCTGCGCCTGGATACCCTGACTAGCGTCAACTACCAAAATAGCACCTTCACAAGCTTCAAGCGAGCGGCTCACTTCATAGCTAAAGTCAACATGCCCTGGGGTATCAATCAGATTTAAGTCATGGTCTTTATAGCGCATACGAACCGGGGCCAGCTTAATGGTAATCCCCTTCTCACGCTCAAGATCCATACTATCAAGCAGCTGCGATTTCATATCGCGCTTTTCAACTGTGCTCGTCATTTCCATCATGCGGTCAGCCAAGGTCGACTTACCATGATCAATGTGAGCAATAATACAAAAATTTCTAATCTGTTGCTGCTTCATACTTCCAGAGGTCAATTATACCACGACGAGCTCTAGAGAGATAACCGACCTCTCCTCGAGTCGCGCTATTCCATGCAATGCTTGGCTTACTACTTACCTAGGTTCTGGCTAAACAATATCTTGCGAGCACGGGCGATAATCGGCCTCGCCTCCTCAAGCTTCAGCATATGACAAAAGGCAACGTACGACGCCATACTGAGTCCGGCGATGATAAAGAACTTCGGAAAAGTCGTGTAAAAGCCTTCATTATCTCCCTGCAGCTGAAAGAGCTGCACGCAGGTATAGCTAATTACCGACATAAACCCAGTAGCACTTACCATACGTGCTATGGCGTGCGTAAAAACACGGTCAAACAGACCGTTGATGCGCTTCGCCATGATCACGAACAAGATGGCCACCTCAACTGCCGCAACCAGCGACTGCGCAAAGGCCAAGCCATACGCACCAAGCTCAAGAGTGATTGCAAACCAAATTGCGAGGACGATATTGAGTGCAATTGTAAAAATTGAAATATACATTGGCGTCTTGGTATCCTGCTGGGCGTAGAAGGTACGGGCTGCAATGTGATAAATCGAACGGAACAGGATCGCTATCACCAGCGCACCCAAGAGCCCTGCCATCAGTACGTCACCACCGTTTTTAATGAAGTTTACAAGATAACCACGCGTAAAGAACGTAATCACACTCACCGGTAGCACCAGCCAGATAATCACGCGTAGAATTGTCTGCAGCTCTTTCTTAAACAGATCGGCGCGACCCTGACTCAGTCGCTCTGTCATGCGAGGGAAAGCTGCCGTGCTAATGGCCACGCCAATCAAGTTAATTGGCGCCATATGGAGTGTTGATGCCTGATTGTACGCAACAAGCGTACCCGCCTGGAAACGTGAGGCGATGTTCGTCTCAGCAATACCCACCAGATAATCCATACCCTGGTCAAGCGAGCGCGCCGGCAGTAGCGACAGTACTTTACGAAAACCTTTATTTTTCCAATAAATCTTAAATCGATAATCGAAACCAAGACCCACCAGACCAATCGAACTGACAATCAACTGCAACATTGCACCGAGGACTACACCTAGCGCAACACCCATAATACCGCCTTCAAAGAGCACTGTGTCGCCAATGTAAATACCGCCTGTGAAGACCTTGATACCGATAATGATACCGATGTTATAAAGGATTGGTGCCATAGCGTAAAATGTAAATCGCCCCACCGCCTGCTGAATACTGGCAATCACCGTTGCCACTGCAAAGAGCAGCGGGTTAACCGCAATCACCCTGGTCATACTAATCGCAAGTGCCATACCCGATTCACTGAGACCCGGCGCAATCACATAGCGCATAAGTGGATCTGCAAAGGCAATGATCAAGATACTAGCAACCAAGGTTACTAGGGCCATGAAGTTGATCATACTAGTCGAAAGCTGCCAGGCTGATTTCTTATTACCCTTCTGAAGACGCTGATTAAACACCGGGATAAAGGTGACCGATAGCGCACCCGACACCAGGATAAAGAACATGAAATCCGGCACCGTAAAGGCAGCGATATAGGCGTCGTAACCAGTTGGATAACTATCGTAATAGGCGGCGTTCAAAAGACGCATGCGCCAGAATCCAAAGAGCAGCGACAAAAGCGAAGAGCCAGCTAGCAGCCACGCTGCCAGCTGGATAGTAACCTTCTTATTCGCCAAAGCGACGACGCTACGAACTCGACTCATGTCAGATCAGATTAGCCGAGCTAGTAAAGCATGGCCTCCTTCGGCAGTTTTGTACTCTTGAGGATCTCGCGTACCGCTTCTTCTTCGATCGTCTCTTCTTCAAGTAGGGCCTTGGCAAGCTTATCGAGGCTAGCACGGTTTTCATTGATCACCGCCTCAGCTCGCTTGGCAGCTTCTTTAATAAGCTGCTCAACTTCGCGGTCAATCTCCTTGGCCGTATCGTCACTGTATGGACGTTCGTGAGTAATTTTATCGAACACCATACCACCATTATCCTCATGGAAGACCTGGTCACGCAGCTTATTGCCCAT
The DNA here is from genome assembly GCA_966210935.1 of uncultured bacterium. GTDB lineage: Bacteria > Patescibacteriota > Saccharimonadia > Saccharimonadales > Saccharimonadaceae > CBIHLX01. The sequence continues at coordinate 17,039 of CBIHLX010000012.1, forward strand.
ACCCTGCTCAATAATCATGTCACGAGCAATCTCGGTAGCCTTGCGCAGGTCAGATCCAGCACCAGTTGTAATGTGATCGTCACCGTAGATGATCTTTTCGGCAACACGTCCACCAAGTGCACGAGCTAGGATATCCTTAAACTCAACGACACTGGTATAGCTTTTGTCCTCAGGCGGAAGGAACCATGTTACACCACCAGTACCGCCACGTGGAATGATCGTAACCTTGTGAACAGGATCGCTGTCTGGTAGGACATGGCCAACGATAGCGTGACCAGCTTCGTGGTAGGCTGTAAGCTCCTTTTCCTTTTCGTTCATGACCTTTGTCTTACGCTCTGGACCAATTGCCACCTTTTCAAAGGCTTCAGTCAAGTCGGCATTGCTGATCTTCTTCGCATTACGGCGGGCGGCAATGATAGCTGCTTCGTTAGCGATATTCGCTAGGTCAGCACCGCTCGAGCCGGCAGTCTTAGCTGCCAAAGCATCGATCTTGACTGTGTCATCAATCGGCTTCTTCTTGAAGTGAACATTTAAAATAGCTTCACGATCTTTGCGCTCAGGCAACATGATATTCGTACGACGGTCGAAACGGCCAGGACGCAGGAGCGCTGGATCAAGTACATCGGCGCGGTTAGTTGCCGCGAGAACAATCACGTTTGTACCGGTTTCAAAACCATCCATTTCAACAAGGATTTGGTTAAGCGTCTGCTCACGTTCATCGTGGCCGCCACCCATACCACTACCGCGCTTGCGGCCGACGGCATCGATCTCATCGATAAAGATGATTGCCGGAGCATTCTTCTTAGCCTTAGCAAAGAGGTCACGCACGCGGCTTGCACCTACACCAACAAACATTTCTACGAATTCAGAACCAGAGATACTAAAGAATGGCACATTTGCTTCACCAGCAACCGCACGAGCTAGCATCGTCTTACCAGTACCCGGATTACCTACGAGCAATACACCCTTTGGAATCTTCGCACCAAGGCTTTCGTACTTCTTTGGATGCTTCAAGAAGTCAACCACCTCTTCAAGATCCTGTTTAGCTGAATCGTTACCGGCGATATCATCGAAGAGTACCTTCTCTTTATCGATACCATAAAGCTTCGCCTTGCTCTTACCAAAGCCCATGGCCTGGTTATTCTGACCTTGAGCCTGACGCATCATAAACATGAAGAAGGCAGCAATAAGAAGTACCGGAACGATAATCAGGGCGATATTCCAAAGAGTATTACCCGTTTCAGACGGCTGCTTAACTTCAACAACTGTCTTGCCCTTTTCAAGACCCTGTTCGTAAATGCTACTGCCAGGTTCTTTAACAGAAACCTCTGTCGGCTTGTCTTCATTCTTCGGGGTCACTTTGATCTCATTACCCTGAATTTCAAGTCGCTTAATCTCGCCCTTATTGGCGCGTTCTGTCACTTCCGTAAGCGGTACGGTCTTTAAGCTATTCTGCGGTGAAGTTGCCGCAATCACTGCCAAAACCACGAATACCAGAATCGCCCAAAAAAGCGTCAGTCGTAAGGCGTTACTCAGCTTCTTTTTTGGTGGTTGTTGCTTCGTTGCCATATAAAATCTGTTAATCCTTTCAAATGCTAGCTGCTAAGAGAATAATCCCACTCCTCTAATAATAGCATTTACCGCTGTGCTTCGACAACAAAAGTCCGCTTCGAAAACTTAAGTCGCACCGCACCACCCAGCTCAAAAACCGTCCCCGCCTTAGCAGTCTTCACCGCCAGCAGCGCTCGTTCGCACTGCGGTCGCGTTGGGCCACTGCCGCTCGCTCGCAGAACAGCCGCACGCAGCAGCTCATGTGCAACAGCTTCGTCGATATTCGTCAGAAAGTACCGGCTATATTCCTCGGCATCGCCTAACAAATGACGCGTTTCCCCTTCAATATCCCGACGCAACCGCCACTGTCTAGCCCATAGCTCCAAAAGTACCA
>CBIHLX010000013.1:0-15974 GCA_966210935.1 uncultured bacterium
TTTTCCTGATTGGCTTCTCTCGTTTGTACCTTGGAGTACATTATCCCACCGATGTCTTAGCAGGCTGGCTTGTTAGTGGAGCATGGGTGGCAATTGTCGCCATCACACTACAGTCTAGTAGAATTCAGCTCATGGGTAAAAAACTAATCAGCCGAAACACAGCTAGATAACTTACCATGGCACTACCTCTATTACCGCCGATCGCCATGGTATGATAAAGGAAATCTACAAAAAAGGAGTTCATATGAACAGCAGTCTTTCATACATCAAAAACACAGCACTAGGAATCGTTGGGTTTCTTGTTTTGTTTATCGGCATCGGCGCAATGACCGTTGTTCTCAATCTTGCTAGCTGGCAGCAGCTCAGCGACTGGACACTTAAGGCGGTGATTATTGCGGTCATCCTATTTGCACTCAACGTTGTCGGCAGTGTTATCGCTGGCCTCATGAAAAAAGAGAAGTAGCAACTACTTCAACCATAGAAAAAAGACGAGGTAAAACTCGTCTTTTTTCTATGGTACACCCGACAGGATTCGAACCTATGGCCTTCGGCTCCGCAAGCCGACGCTCTATCCAGCTGAGCTACGGGTGCAAATCGCGGTGACATACATTCGAAAATATATGACGCCCGCTTTTCGTGTAACTAGAAGGTGCCTTCAGTCGTTCTCACGACGAACATTGCCAATTGTAGCACGTTTAAGGGGTAGAAGGCAAGGTTAGATACGCAGCTTGCGAATGATTTTATCGACGACGTCGAGATGCAAATCACGCATAGGTAGGCGTGCGCCAAGCATATCAACGAGCGCTTCACCAACTTCCTCGGGGAAGTACACGGAAACACCAGGTCGGAAGCGCTTAATTGGAACGAGCATAATTGAATATTCACCAGCGTCACGAATCACCCCAAACGCCTTAAATTCAGCAAACGAATAGAGGTGGTCGTTTAAGTGCAACCCCTTGCGGCTCAAAGTGTAGTTAATGAGACGAGGCGGGCGGTGCGTATAAGTTAGTAGTGCAGTCGCCATAACTGGGATCAAAATCGCGAATGTCCATGATTGAATCAGGAAAATAGCCACTGCCATCAATCCTAGGGTGATAAAGACAAAGGCGACAAACCATAGTCCGTTCTTCTCGCGCTGAATGTATTCGGTTGCTTGCCAGTACACAGGCTGCTCATCTGGACCTACTTGACTGTCGGACGCGGTCGTCGGCTCTTCGACGCTATCATTTGAGGGGGTATCGATCGGCGCAGGATCGGGAGTCATCGTAACAACAGGGGTAATACTGGCGCTCTCACCATTTACTGTGGCGTATGGCGCCTCAGAAGGCTGGGAATCAGGTTGCTGCCACGTGTCGTTACGATTTGGTTGCATAAGGTTAGTATAGCATGAGCAAGATACGGGAAGAATAGAGAGAAAAGCACCCTTTATACCAAATAGAAAAGACATGCAGCCGCATGTCTTTTCTATTTGGCGGAGGAGGGGAGATTCGAACTCCCGCTACAGATCTCTCCGTACTAACGATTTAGCAAACCGTCCCCTTCAGCCACTTGGGTACTCCTCCATATAGGTTGCGCTTTTGCGCTGTGGCACTTGGGTTATTGTAACACAAAACAGGGGCCACGGGTAGACTTTTTCCGCATCAATTGCTAATATATTAAATACATGTTGGAGTATATAATTACTAAATTTTCTCTCTTTAGCGCCTTTGCCACAATGATGGAAGGCGCCAATGCTGCACGTGGCGATGATCAGCCTGCAAGCCTTTTAGGACAGACTGGTATCTTAACCGAAGTGAGCAATATTCTACTCTTTGTCATTGGCGCACTCAGCGTCATTATGATCATCATTGCCGGGTTACGCTACGTTACGTCGGGCGGAAACACCGCAGCAATTACCGCTGCCAAAAACACACTGCTCTACGCAGTAATCGGTATCATCGTTGCGCTGCTCGCGTATGCTGTTATCCGCTTCGTGATCGGTGCTTTTGCAAATGAAGGGGGAGTGACTGGACTCTAGCCGAAGGCCCACTCCGCAACTCCTATTAACACGAAAAAAGATGACCTTGCAGTCATCTTTTTTCGTGGCGGAGAGGGCGAGATTCGAACTCGCGGTGAGTTGCCCCACGCTTGTTTTCAAGACAAGTACCTTAAACCGCTCGGTCACCTCTCCAGAGGCTCGCAAACTATAGTAACAGATATGGCCGTATTAGTCGAGAGGTTGGCGGGCGACAGCCGCAACCCAGATAGTTCGGGCGCCCGCTCGTCGCAAAGTCTCGGCCGCATGGCGCAAAGTCGCTCCGGTCGTCGCAATATCATCAATAATTAAATATGGCCTGTCTGGATCTATGTCGCCAACTATCCGAAACGCTTCCTGGGCTTGTATTTCACGAAGGCGCCGGTCGGCGTCACGTTGCGTCGTTGTAGTGTTGCGCTGCAGCAGAGGAATGAGCGTGAGTTTGCGTATTCGCACGACATCACGAGCGACAAGAGACATATGATCATATCCTCGCTCGCGGATGTGACTCGCTATCGTTGGGATCGGTACAATGACTGTACGATCAGGCAGGGCAGGGAGATTAGCAAGGAGTATTTGCGTAAGCGGTCTCGCAGCGGCTTTGACATTTTCAAATTTATAGGCGTCAATAAGCTGCTCCACTACACCCACTCGCATAGCGCCATACCAGCCGTCATCTATCATTCCCACGTGCTTGCTACAGAGGTGGCGGCGAGCTGGCCTCGGACACACGATACACTGACCAAGCTGCTCATTATCGATGTAATTCATACAACTATCGCATAGTACGGTGCCCGTTTGACCGCATCCGTAACAGAGGTGAGGAGCGATATAAGAGAGGAGGGTATCTATCATTGTGATTTTTACGTTTTGACGTCTTGTTTTATTGATTATACCGCAAGCTTTAGCTATACTGATAGAGACTATTTGTCAAACAGAGCCTAGAGAAAAGTGGAGGATATCATGGCCCGTAAACAGAATGACGATCTCTTGATCGAAGATGAACTCGCCGCCGCGTTTCTAAACGACGACGAGCTCTCAAACCAACAACCAGCCGCAGCCCCTACTGTCGAAGACAACTGGGAAGAGTCAGAAGATGATTTTCCTGGACAACTCGCTGTAGATGTTTATGAAACAGACGAAAAGCTTATCGTAAAGGCACGTACTGCCGGTGTTAACAAAGAAGACCTCGATGTCAGCATCAGCGACGGCATCTTGACCATCAGCGGCACGCTCTCAAGCGGCGATGACACCGATGCAACCAACTGGCACATCCAGGAATGCTACTGGGGCGAATTTAGCCGCACGCTAGCACTACCACTGGCTGTCAAGGAAGATGAAGTTGAAGCAGTCCTTAAAGACGGCGTTCTAACTATCAGCTTTGTGAAGGTCAAGCAGGAACAGGCTAAGAAGATTACCATTCAGTAATCAAACTGCATTTAAAATAACCCCGCAACGTCGGGGTTATTTTATTAGCCACAACTTTGATCGTTAAATAGGGAAGAGCATATATGTAGGCCATAAAAAAACACCTCCTGTAGCGGAGGTGTTTGCCTAAGATTGGATAGAGGCTACGCCTGTGCTGAGAAGCTACCGATGACGAAGTTGACCAGTGCGTAAGCAAGCAGGGCAACGATGATACCGATCACCGCGTAAAGAATAGTATTCTTTGCTGCGGTCACAGCGCTGCTGTCACCACCAGATACTACGTAGCGGATACCACCAATGATCAGCATGATTACTGAAATTGCACCGATGATAAAGAGCAGAACGTTCGTGATGAGCCTAAAAATACCAGTCGGGCCAAACAGATCAGCTTGCTGGTCGTCACCCTTGGCACAGTTAGCACCAGCGTCAAGACCGCCCTGGATACCTTGTTCACACTGCGCAAGCGCTGTTGGCTGCAATGATGGTACAGCGACGCTCAGGCCGAGTGCAAGTACAGGGACAATCAGTAAGCTCTGCAAACTTTTCTTAATAATATTCTTCATGTTTCTTCCTTTCTTAGGATTACCTACACTATTTTATACCAGAATCAAACCTATTTGTTAAGGGTTAAGTCAGGCTGTTAACAACAAAATTCACGATCGCATAGGCCAGGATCGCAATAATGAGACCGATGACTGCGTAAAAGATAGTGTTCTTCGCTGCCGTAACACTTGATGAATCACCGCCAGAGACAACGTAGCGGAAGCCACCAATGATAATCATAATCACTGCTACCGCGCCGAGTACAAACAGTACAACATTCACGACCTCACGGACAATCTGTGCCAGTGGTCGCTGGTTCTGCTGCTCATTGCCGCCAACCGCGTTGACGCCGTTACGGATACTGTCGGCTGGCGCCGCGCTCACGTAAGCCGGTACAGCCGCAGCGATTCCCACCAGGGCCATCAGAGACAGTAGTCCAATTTTCATTTTTTTCATAACAATAACTCCCTTACTCCTATTAGCTTGCTGCATTAATGACAAAATTCACGATCACGAACGACAAAATCGCCACGATCAAACCCACAACCGCATAAAGAATCGTATTCTTAGCCGCAGTCACTGAGCCAGCATCACCACCCGATAGTACGTAGCGAAACGCACCAACGATAATCATGATGACTGCAATGATACCAAGTACGTAAAGAGCGATATTAATTATATCTTTTACCTTTGTAGTGGCATCATCTTTCGTCGCCGATGTACAAACGACGCTCGTGTTGCCGTTACATTGATTAAAGACATTAATCGCTGAAGCCGGAGCAGGGGAAAGGGCAACACCCAGTCCTAACACCATAGCTAAAGCAATGATTGACTGTTTGATTCGTTTCATTCTATAACCTCCCTATAACAAATGCTGTAATTGCAAACGCTAACATAACAAAAATCAGACCAATGACCGCACCTGTTATTGCATCTTTAGCTTTTTTAACTGTCGCAGCATTACCTGCCGACGTAACATACAAGAAGCCAGCAACAATAATAATGATCACACAGATGATACCTGCCCACGTGTAGACGGTGGTAAGAATTGTCTGTATCGCGCTATCAGGTGTAATGGTTGGTACATTAACCTGATTAAGATCAAGGCGGCCATCTTGTGCAAACTTATTTAAAAATTCCATAACTATAACGCTCCCGAGACTATTTTAACGATCGCTATCGACAGGATTGAAAGCACCAGACCGATAACCGCGTTGACGATGGTTGTCTTCGCCTTACTCATACCATCGGCTGATCCAGCGGCCAGCATATACCTAAAGCCGCCATAGATAATGAATCCAGCCGTTAAATACCCTACAAGGTGCAAAAGGATTTCGGTCACATTAAGGACGATTTTCCATATAAACTGGTTAAGGCCCGCTTCGCCAGTGCCAGGCTGGCTGATATTACAGTTACCCTGACTATCGGGGGTGATAAGCCCGTTATACCAGGCTGGTATCGTTAAAAAGTAGGTATCTTCACACTTTGCTGCCATAGCGGTTTGCGGAGTTGCCACAGACAGCAGAGAACCGCCGGCTGATACGGCAAAGATAAGTGCAGCTGTCCAGATTCGTAGCTTACGTAACATCGTTGCTCCTTGCCTTAATTAAATATTCCACCAGGGATTAAGAAGTTCAACAGGCTATACATCAATCCAAATGCAATAACGCCAATTGCTACATTTAATATGATGTCTTTTGCTTTTTTGACCTGATCTGCCCGGTCGGCAGCAGTTGTATATAGTACAGCCGCATAGACCACACCGGCTACCGCCAAAATACCAACACCAGCAATCATAATATTAAGTACCATGACCAGAAGTTTCCAAATGGCGTTCTGCTCGATATTATCTGTCTTGCCTTCGGCTGCTTCACAAGAAATGATTGCGGTATCGGCACCGCCGCACTTTGCCGCCATAACAGGAGAGGTAAGTAATAGACCTCCGCTAAACAGACTCAAAAATGCCCCGAACGTTAATACTGTTTGTTTTACCTTCATACATTTAATAAAATACGATATTTATCACCTTTGAGCAAGTATTTCACCATAAGAATAAGCAGAATACTATTGCTTTTTTTCGCATTATAGTGTATAAATAATTCAAACAACTATGGTTCACCATCGTTTTAAGCGCCCACATAAGTGTGCAAGGAACAAAGCATGAGCACCGAATTACCAGAATTCCGTAAACTGAACGTAAAGCCAGAGACAGACGAAGAGCTACGCGCAAGGTTTAACTCAAATACAAACACCGACGAAACAGAGCAAGATATTAACAACGCAGCCGGCAACACGGATGCTAATTATGAAGAGCAGCTTACCCAAGAGAATAAGGGGAAGTCAACCCGCTCTCGCATAATGGGCAAGTTCGGAATCATCCTCGGCAGTACACTAGGTGTCGGTGCCCTCGCTATGGGTGCAGCAAATGTGCTCGGTAACGCCAAGACAGAGAAGGATCCAGCTGCTCAGCCAGAAGAAACTAACTCTGCAAATCTCGTACCAGGTGCGATTGAAACTACCGCGCCAGCTGCAGAAGCTACACCATCACCATTTAGCTCACCAGCTAACACCGAAGCACTTAACACTGCACAGCCAGTCATTGATACTTTGCCAACAGATGTGATTGAAAGTGGTCTATTCGAAGGACTCTCCTCTGAAAAGCAGGCTGAGATCAAGTCACTTGATAGCATGACCGTCGAACAGTTCCGCGATCAGCCTCTTGAAAAGCAATTAATGTTTGCGCAGTTTGCCTACGACAACAACGCACCTCGCGTCCTAAAGAAAATGCGCGACCTCGGTTTTGACATGGAAGAGTACGCTAATCGTATCACTACGCCGTCAAAAGAGAGCACCCCGCAAGAAGTTACGGATCGTGTTTCGATCGTTCTTGATGTCGCCGGTAGCCTGTACTCGGCAGATGACACATACGACGTAGATACCGCTCGCAAGATGATATCACTTAGCCTCAACCCCTCAACATTGGCATATGCTAAGTACGATGAGTATCTCCAAAACCGACCAACTGGCCTTTCCATGGCAACAACAACTGATATTAATGCCGCAAAGACTTTCGAGTCAGGAAATGGCACTCAGATGAAGATCAATGCCATTAGTCCAGAAGGTAAAGATGTTCAAACTACCTTTGAGCATATACAGTTCACTGATGTCCAGGGTCAAGAGCAGTCTACCTGGAGGAGTGTACTAAGCGTTCCATCTTCTGACAGTCGCTACGACACTAGCGTTAAATAATCCAATAGATCCACAAAAACCCCGCTCAGTCCATAACCGGCGGGGTTTTTTATATTCTCAAACCATAAGCAATAGTGTTTAATGAGTGGTATATGTTTACGCTTATCCGCCGCCGGATCATTCTTTCGCTATCCGCGCTCCTCATGGTGCTGTCAATTTCTGTATTCCCGCTGTCTTCAGAAGCATCTGCAAAAACCATTCAGGAAATGAACATCAGTGAAGCGTCGGCTGCCATGGGCTACTATTACGCCCTGCGCGTCTGTGTACGCGATGCAATTGCCATAAGCGACTTCAGTCAGGAGTCTCTGGATAAATACGGTTTCTTTGGCGATAAAGCAGTTATCCTTGGCGGGCAGTTTATCACGAGTGACGGTGACTGGGACGGAGTAGAGAACTGTAGTAGCACAAAAGATAAGACCGCAGGCGAAGACGGTGGCTGGGTACGCAACGCCATTGCCACGCTTGGCTACAGTAGCCCTCGCGACTTCCTATGTCACGTGATGAGTGGAGCCGGTACGGTGAATTATGAGAGTTGTCGTGGCGGACAAGGCAATCTCAGTACGTTTGAGTTCGCAACTAAGACCAAAGCAGAGCGTGAAGCCGCTTTTTCTGCAACAGTTGGCAAGAAAGTCTTTAGTAACACCGAGCCACTAAACCGTGTCGAAGGCGACGCTATTATGCAGAATATTCTGTACAACTCCTTTTATGCATTCTGCCAGCCAACCGATCATAACGGAGGATCCGTCGGTTCCAACCTCAAGCAAATGGCGGTCAAAAAATATGAAGCTGGTCCGCCTGCTACCTATACAGATAAGCAGGTTGTTGTCAAAACCGACCGCCTTAGTAAAACAGTTGGTATTATTGAAGCCTCGCCAGAGGGAATGCACCGCACTTTAAGTTGTGACGAACTGCCAGGTAACATCTCTATTTTTGCCGACCGCGCTAAATCAGACTTAAAAGATCTACGAACAAACTTTTTCGAGAACGCTAATACTGGCGCAGCTACTCACGGCGGAGTGGACGGTGGATCGAAGTCATCTTGTGCTGTTGACGGAATAGGTTGGATTGTATGTCCAGCTCTCGGATTTATGAGTACGATTAGCGATGAGTTATTTAGCTTCCTAGCAACGCAGTTCTTATCTGTAGACACCAGGACGGTATCAACTTCAAGCGGAACCTATGTGGCATGGTCTGCTATGCGCAATATCGCTAACGTCGCTTTTGTGATCGCATTTCTCGTCATTATCTTCTCCCAGCTCACAAGTGTCGGCATCACCGCCTACGGCATTAAGAAAATGCTTCCGCGCCTTATTGTCGCCGCTATCTTAGTGAATATGTCATTTATCATATGTCAGATTGCGGTAGACCTAAGTAATATCTTAGGCTATGGCCTTAAGTCATTGTTTGAAAGTGTCGAGTCGCGTATCGCACTCCCTAATACAGTTGACGCAACTGGCAACGGCTTTGGTATAGCTCTCATCACCACCGCACTCCTAGCGGGCGGTATCACTCTCGCATTTGCGATGAGTATACCTGTGATTGGAGCTGTTCTTCTCACGCTCCTCGTCATTATCTTTATTCTTCTTGCTCGAAAAGCTCTTATCGTCCTCTTGGTAGTCATTGCACCGCTCGCGTTTGTTGCATACCTCCTTCCCAATACCGAGCAATGGTTCAAAAAATGGCAGAAGATGTTCTTTGCACTCCTGCTCGTATTCCCAGTGATCGCCGTAGTGTTCGGTGCATCAAGCCTCGCTGCATTTATCATCAAATCAACGGCGGCACCTGGCGACAACCTAACCCCACTAATTGCAATTGGTGTTGCGGCAATTCCTCTCATTATGGTTCCGTCCCTCCTCAAGGGCTCGATTGCTGCAGCTGGCGCTATTGGTACGGTTATGAAAGGGTGGGGTGATAAATCCCAGAATCGAGTTGGTGGCAAAATCGGAAGCACATCACGCCTTGGGCAATTCCAGAACTATCGTAAAGTTGAAGCCGATAGGCGTCGTGGCTTGATTCAAGCGGGTGCTTACGAGGGTTCAAATAAGAACCCTCTCAACTGGGGACGCAACGCTGCATCGGCAGCAAACCGAAGGTTCAACGCATCAGGCATATCAGGGGGCTTTGGTGACCGATCAGCAGCGGCTGGACGAGAGGCCGCAAAGAAAATTGACTACGAAAAGATTGATGCCCTTAAGAACCAGTTCAATACAGAGAGTGTTGCGATGGGGGATCAGTCTGACGCCTACCTTCAGGAGCAATTCGAACAGGCAATTGTCAGAGGTGACGATATCGCAACCCGCGCAGCCTACTCTGCTCTCATGGAACAGGGCCAGGGTGGTGTAGCGAGGATCCAGCAGTCACTCGCTAAGCAGAGTACTATTGACGGCTTTAGTAGAAACACAGCAGGAAAACGCTCCTTACAGCAGCATATCCAAGAGAAGCATTCAGACGTAAAAGCCTCCGATAGCCGCGTCATGCAATGGGCAAGCAATGGGTCTATGGATACCGACGGATCACATATCTCAAATCTTACAGATGGCCAAATTGCTACTCAAACAACAGACTCACTCGATGTTGCTATAGCTAACAACAGACTCGTGAGGGAAGATGCTCTTCGTATCTTAGGAAACCCAAATGCAGTCAATAATATGAAGCTTAAGCAGCGCGAGAAGCTAGAGGTTTTAGCGGGCGTACGTCCTGCGCCGTCGGCCGGTGGAAGCACGGGACCATCATCAACACCACCGCCGGTTCCTCCCGTACCACCACCAGTTCCCTAAGCTGACGTAGCAGAGGTACGGATAGAGTAAACCAATCGCGCCTTAAGAATACTTTAATCAGACCATCTTCTTGACTTTTCATCTGTTAAGTTGTAAACTAACGGAGATATGTGGGATATGCGAATGGCACATCCGCTCGGTAGGTTATCGAAGCGGAGTTTCATCACGATGGTCGCAGCCGGTCTTGTGACAGTTTTCGCATACCTACTTCTTACAGCCCCAATCGCTCGCGCTGTTGGCGATGTCACATGGCAGGGAAGTGCGCTTGTCTACCAAGGCGATACGTATATTGGGCCACTCAACGCAACGGGTAACGAAGGCTTCAAGTTGCCGGCCGGTACGCAGTTTTACCGCCATAATGAGCCTGTAGCGCAAAGTCAAACGAACCAGCAGAAGGCGCATTTCATCTACTTCAGCCCAAATGAAGACACGTCAAAAGCGACAAGCGCAAAGTACGTCGAGTATATTTACACGCCGCCCGACACCTACGCCCAACCTTCAAACCAGCGAGATCTTACAGTTGACGCCAGTACTAACGGCACCGCAGCATCATCATGCGCCGTCGCCGGTGGTATGGGGTGGATATTGTGTCCGATAACCAATAACCTGGCTAACGGAATGGACTTTATCTACGGTATGCTAGCTGACTTCATGAAGACACAGCCACTGCAAATTGCCCAAAAGGACACGCTGTTTACTGCCTGGAGCGTTATTCGCAACATTGCCAACGTCATCTTCGTTATCGGCTTTATTATTATGATCTACTCTCAGCTAACGAGTTTTGGCCTTAGTAATTACGGTGTCAAAAAAATTCTGCCACGCCTTATCGTTGCAGCCATCCTCGTGAACATCTCATACTACATCTGTGCCATTGCCGTTGACCTGTCAAATATCTTAGGCACTTCAACCCACACGCTACTACAGTCACTCCGTGAACCGATGCTCAACCAGAGCCCTGGTCAGTACCTAGAAACAGACTTCACCTGGTCGATGCTTGCTACCTTTGTTTTGACAGGCGGAGCGGTCGCTGTAGGCACCCACCTAGCACTCGTAGCAGCCGGCGGCACAATTGCTGCCATGATTTACTTCTTGGTACCTCTTCTCGTAAGCCTGTTCTTAACCGTCCTCGTGGTACTACTGATTCTTGTTGCGCGTCAGGCAATTATCGTTTGTCTTGTCATCATATCGCCGCTGGCGTTTGTCGCGTATCTTCTTCCAGGAACAGAGAAGTGGTTTGAGCGGTGGAAAGACTTGTTTGTTACTATGCTTGTTTTCTTCCCGGCTTTCTCACTCATATTTACGGGTGCACAGCTTGCCGGTATGCTTATCATCCAAAACGCGACCACCTTTTACATGGTGATATTTGGTCTTGCCGTGCAAATTGCACCACTTATTGTTACGCCGCTCCTTCTGAAGCTCAGCGGCCGTGTACTGGGCGCAGTTGCGGGTATCGTCAACAATCCGAAGCGTGGTCTCGTGGATCGCACCAAGAACTGGGCTGGCGCACGCGCCGAGATGCACAAACAGCGCGGACTTGGCGAAGGTGCCACAAAACGTCGTCACATCTTGCGTAATTACGCCCGCCACCACGACAACCGCAGTCGCTACCTCAAGGAGCGTACCGATAACTTCAGTGGTATGTCTGATAACCGCTACCTAGACAGTAACTTCCATGCTGAGCAAAATAAACTTCATCGCCAAGTGGAAGAGCAAAAAGAGATTATCGAGAAGCAACTCGATCTTAAGTGGAATGCTCATATTAAAGTTGATACACACGCACTCGAGCAAGATCTCAAACTGCGTGTCCTTAGCGATAAAGTGGCAGTCGACAAAGAAGAGCTCGATGCTCGCTACAAAGAGTTTAAAGCAGGCACAGCACCTATTTACGGGCCTCAAACAGAGAGTATGTCTCAGCTCATTGCAGACGCCCAGGATACGACTCGTAATCTTGCTATTGAAGGCCTTCGTAGCAAGAACGCTGACCGAGTACTAAACCGCCAGTTTGCCGAGTCGATGATCAAGAGCCAGGATCTGCAAACACGAGCCGGTGGTATTGCTGGACCAGATGGTGCCGACTCATCACTTGCATCCGCTATTGCGACAATGCGTAGCGACTACGGCAAGTCCGTAGAAGAGGCAACGCAGATTGTTAAGCACTTCAATTTATCGTCCGAGCAGCGCCAAGACCATGCCATGGGCAGGCTAGTAACAGCAACAGACTCCCACGGTAACGTCCGCGTCTTTACAGATGAGAATGTTTATACCCGTGAGGCCGTTATTGAGGCTCAAGTCGCGACAGGCACCGTACCTCAGATTGAAGAAATTGTCGCCAACTCCGGCGGACAACTCGCAGCCTTCCGAACGACAATCTCAGAATCGGTTGCTAAGGCTGGCGTCGGCAGTAAAGCCTTCTATCTTGGTGGGGCTACAATCAACGAAATTGCCAAGGGTACTATTACATCTGAAGCCGACTTGGTAGGTATCATTCAGGACAACATCGCCAAGGGCAAGATTAAGGCTGAGACACTGGCGACGATGGATAAAGATGCCGTGGAAAGCACTCTCAAGGCGGCGCTCAATTCAGATACTTCTCGCATGAGTCCTAAGCTCGTCGGACAATTCAATGCAGGTCGTGAAGGTCTGCGCAAGGCAGCAAGTTACGCCCTTGAAGAAGCCGAACTCAAGGGTAAGGTGGCCGAAAACGTCGAACCACTTCTCGAGCGAATGCGCGACCTATAGTTTATAATGCCATGCCTGATATACTATAAGCAGTATGGCAGTCTACAAGGTACCGCAGGATGTGGAAGCGGATGATAAGCTAATCGGGCCGTTTAGTTTCCGGCAGTTTATTTACCTACTCATCGTTGCGGGAGCTATCGCACTCGGCTGGGGACTCAGTCGTCTGTTTGTACCGCTCGCGGTACTGCCGCTCCCAGTTGTTCTTTTCTTTGGCCTTCTGGCACTCCCGCTCCGGAAAGACCAGCCGATGGAAATCTACATGGCAGCAATTGTATCGTTTTACCTTAAGCCGCGCAAACGTCTCTGGGTAGCCGATGGTATTCAATCACTCGTTGAAATTACTGCGCCAAAAACAGTTGAAATACAGCGCACCAAAGAGCTGTCGCAATCTGAAGCTGAGCGACGCCTATCGTACCTGGCTGATATTGTCGACACTGGTGGTTGGGCGGTGCGCGGCGTTGCCAGCCCAGAGCCAAATAGTGTCATGCAATCTGAAGCGTTTTTTGAAGCGCAGCAAACTGTTGATATTCTGGACGACAATGGGGGAGTCGCTCGCTCGTTTGACTCCATGATCACTCAGGCCGATGCAAAACGGCGCCAAGAAATCATGGATCGTATCGCAAACCAAGCACCAACCCGGGCATCAGTACCGGTACAGTCGCAGCCAGTTGTCGTCGACCCGTACGCAACGCTCCAGGCACCAGCTACTCAACCAGCAGCCGACACACCCGAACCACATCTATCACTAAACCCGTACCCAGCCTCGATGCACCAAAGCGTCGTGCAGCCACTAAGTCAGCAGCCTCCGCAAGCAGTAGCGCCAACACCCGCTACTCAGCCAACACCAACCCCGGCATCAAGCACTAGCGAAACAAAGGTATCACCTGATATAATAAACCTTGCAAATAACGCCGACTTGTCGATCGAGACAATCGCGCATGAGGCGAAGCGTATTCAGCAGAAGGAGCAAAAGCTGAACGATGACGAGGTGGTCATCTCATTACGCTAAGTAATTCTAAAGAAAGAAGTGGGAAGTGCCTCCGAACAATCAACCATCACCAGTACCGCCGCAAGGGGCTATCGGTAGCCAAGTTTCTAATGGGCCAGAACAAGCTGCGCCTCAAACTAAACCTGCACCTGCTCAAAACACCACCCAAAACAGCCTCCTCATTTCTGAGATTCGTGATGGTATGGTGATTATGAATGACGGTAGTTTTCGCGCCGTTGTCGCCTGTAAATCAATCAACTTCGACCTCATGAGCTCACGTGAGCGTGAAGGCGTAGAGTATAGCTACCAAAACTTCCTTAACGCCCTCTATTTCCCAGTGCAAATCTTTATCCGCTCACAGCGCGTCGATATTGGCCCGTACATCGATCGCCTCGTAACGATTCGCCGCGCCCAAGACAATATGCTCCTCAACGTCCTCATGGACGACTACATTGAATTTATCGACATCCTTAGTCAAGAGGCTAACATTATGGATAAAAGTTTCTTTATTGTCGTGCCGTACTTCCCGGGCGGTGATCTTAGTAACGTCATTGAGCAAGGTAAGGGCTTCTTTGGAAAAATCTTCCAGAAACCACAAACCGTTGCAACCAAAATTGACGCCGCGGCCTACACGAAAGCAAAAGATGAAATTAAGAACCGTGTCGACTCCGTCACGAGCGGCCTTTTCCAGATTGGCGTCAAAAGCGTTCAGTTAAATACCAAAGAACTTGGTGAACTCTACTACAACGTCTACAACCCCGACACCGCTGTTCGTGAACCGCTCGGTAATTTTGAAAATGTCACTACGACATACGTTCAAAAAGGCCAGGGCGAAGCACCACGACCACATCTGCAAGAGGGGAGCATGTAATGGCACGTAAGAAAAAACTCGATCCAACTGATATCGCCGCCGAACAGCGCGCTCGCGAGCAAGCCGAAGTTGAGCAGGCATTTTTAACGGGTATCAATACTCTCCGTGATTTGATTGCGCCAAGTAGTCTCGAGATCCACTCGAGCTATTTCCGTCTTGGTACGAAATACGGCCGCACGCTCTATATCTACGGCTACCCACGCCAGATCTACACCGGCTGGCTCAGTTCGCTCATCAATATCGATGAAGTGCTTGATATCAGTATGTTTGTTTACCCAGTTGAAAGCCAGGTGGTGCTCCGTAACCTTCAAAAGAAGGTGACCCAGCTTAACGCCAGTATGAATATTAACAGCGAGAAGGGACGTACTCGTGATCCAGGACTTGAAGCAGCCCTCCAGGATGCTGAGGAGCTACGCGACCAACTCCAAGTTGGCGCCGAACGTTTCTTCCGCTATGGCCTCTACGTCACCCTCTATGCCGATAGTCTCGACGAGCTCAGCTTTGTTCAGCATAAGGTCGAAACTCTATTCGGTCAGCAAATGATCTTCAGCAAGGTTGCCTCATCGCAGCAGGAGCAGGGACTTAATAGTACCGTCCCGCAGATGAGCGACCAACTCCAGATTCGTCGCAATATGAATACGGGCGCTATTTCGACCAGTTTCCCATTCACGAGTGCAGACCTCACTCAGGAGAAGGGTGTCCTCTACGGTATCAACATGCATAATAACGGCCTCGTTATTTTCGATCGCTTCTCACTCGAAAACGCCAACATGGTGGTCTTCGCAAAGTCTGGTGCCGGTAAATCATTTACCGTAAAGCTCGAAGCCCTCCGCAGCATGATGGTTGGCTCTGACGTTATTATTATTGACCCAGAAAACGAGTATCAGAAGTTAGCTGAAGCAGTTGGCGGTAGCTACACGCGCCTAAGCCTCAACTCTGATACGCGCATCAATCCATTTGATCTTCCTCGTGTCATAGATAATGACGAGGCAGATGACGCTCTCCGCGCCAACCTTGTCACCCTCCATGGTCTCCTCCGCCTTATGCTCGGCGGTAGCCAAATGACCGCAGCAGGGCAGATGATGGCTGCACTGACGCCAGCCGAAGAAGCCGACCTCGATCAAGGCCTGATTGATACCTACGCGCGCGCCGGTATCACGAGCGACCCGCTAACCCACAACTCAACACCACCAACCATTAGCGACCTCTACGACACGCTTCTCCATATGGGTGGTACTGGCCCAGCGTTAGCGCAACGTCTCCGCAAGTACACCACTGGTACGTTTGCAGGTATCTTCTCACAGCAGAGCAATATCGATATCAATAACCACATGGTGGTGTTTAATATTCGCGATCTAGAAGATG
>CBIHLX010000014.1:0-15539 GCA_966210935.1 uncultured bacterium
CTCGATGGCAATCGGTCCGTGTCTCGTAGTCAATACGAATGCCATACGCACCGCCACCCGTGCCGCGCACATAGCTATATGCCGTCCCCGAAGGAGCCACTGGAAGCGTCAAAATATACTTTGGTGTCAATACGGTCTCGAGGGTCGTCAGAGCATACCCTGAATTATCATTACCAAAGACACCACTCGATATTACAGCCCTCGGATATACACCGTTGTCGGCTCGATACTTCTCAAGCGCCTTTTGCACTGCGGCGATATCACTAGTGCGTGTATTGTCACGCGCCTTTTGCTGAATACTTGTGTAGCTAACGAGCGTAATAGATGCCAGCACACCAATAATCACGACGACGACAATCATTTCGACAACTGTAAAGCCTGTTGGTTTTTTTATCATTACCTTATCAGTTATAGCACAAGCGCAATGAGAGAGCCACCTGTTACAGTAGCAGTGCCATGAGCACCTACTCGCCAATCAACCGCCTAAAAGCCGCTTCGTCAATAATCTGTGTACCGTATTGCTCAGCTTTCTTTAGCTTGCTTGCCCCTACTTTGCCGCCCGCCACAAGATAAGTCGTATCTTTGGCGACACTTGTCTGAAATCCACCACCAAGCGCACGAATGCGATCAGCCGCCTCGTCACGGCTCATACTCTCGAGCGTACCCGTCACAACAAAATTTTGCCCAGCAAGTGCGCCTGATCTCAGTTCAAAATACGGTCGCACACCGAGCTGCGTAAATTTATCGAGTAGCTGTAAGTTATCTTCGTCGGCAAACCACGCTAGGATCGACTCGGCAACAACCGTCCCAATACCATCAATCGCGAGCAGTTGACCCAAGGTTGCGCTACGTAGAGCTTCAATTGATTCAAATGCCTTGGCAAGATCGATTGCCGTTTGTGCGCCGACATGACGAATCCCAAGACCTAAAATAAATCTCTCAAGTGCAGGCGTACGCTTGGCGGCTATGGCGTCAATCAATTTCTGTGCCGATATGTCCGCAAACCGGTCTAACTCTAGTAGCTGCTCCTTGCTGAGCGTATAGATATCGGCAATGTCCTTCACTAGTCCAGCATCAATCAGCGCTGCAACATTTTTCTCACCCAAGGTATCGATATCGAGCGCGCCTTTTGAGGCGTAGTACTCTAGTGCTCGCTTTAGTAGCAGTTCACTGCTCGCACCCTTAACACGATACACCGCTTCACCCGCCGGACGAACAAATGTCAGCTCAGGATACTGCCTAGCTAGCGCCACTTTATAATCAAAATGTTCAGCATCCTTAGGGCGCAGTTCGGTGACAACGCTTTCAACCTGCGGGATAATATCACCCGCTTTAAAAATAACAACCGTATCACCAATACGAACATCAAGGCGTGCAATCTCATCGGCATTGTGAAGACTAGCGTGCTGAACAGTCGTCCCCGCTACAACAACCGGATCAAATACCGCAACTGGAGTAGCCGCACCGGTACGCCCGATACTAATAACAATATCGCGCACAATAGTCGTTGCCTGCTCGGCGGCATACTTGTACGCCACAGCCGCACGCGGTTGCTTACCTACTACGCCTAGCGCACGGTACTGTTCGCGGTCGTTAACTTTAATGACAAGACCATCAGTGTTAAACGGTAGCGTTTCACGCCTAGTGTCCCACTCGTTAACAAAAGCCATCACATCCTCAAGACTTGTAAACGTGCGCGCCTCTTGATTGCGATTAAGTCCTAGTTCCGAAATAATTCGATACGCGGCGTCATATGTCGGCACCTCCGAAGGGTCGTCACGCAGGAGGTCATAGGCTCGAAAATGCAGTGGCCGTTCCGCGACGAGACGTGGATCAAGCTGGCGGATTGTCCCAGCTGCTAAGTTGCGCGGATTGGCAAAAACGGGCTCACCGGCCGCGCTGCGCCGCGCATTCAGCGCTTCAAAGTCTTTTTTGAGCATGACAATCTCACCCCTGATCTCCGTTCTCCCTTGCAGGAACCGTGCGTACTCAGTAGATGAGCGAAGTCGGAGCGGAACGTTTTTGATAGTGCGCACATTCATCGTCACGTCCTCCCCGATATAACTGTCGCCACGAGTCACAGCGCGCACCAGAACGCCGTCTTCATAGATGAGCGCACACGCCAGGCCATCCATTTTGATATCGGCAAAAAACTCATGCGTACGACCAGGCAGTAGCTTGTCCATACGCGCCACCCACGCCTCCACCTCGCTCTTATCAAACACATCATTAAGGCTCAGCATGCGACTACTATGACGTACCTTCTGGAAGCCGCCCTTTAGTTCACTGCCCACACGCTGCGTCGGACTATCGGCAGTAATTAGCTCGGGATGCTCGACCTCAAGCTTCTTCAACTCGGCAAATATACTATCGTACACCGCATCGCTAACCGAAGGTGTATCGTTAACGTGGTATTCGTAACTATATTTATTGATCAACTCACGAAGTTCATCAATTCGCTGCTGGGGCTGCGTCATCTTCAACTACCTTTCTGTAAAGTATATACACGTAAGCAGCGACGGTTATCACTGTGATTGAGCCAAGAATCAAAAGCATAAATGGCACAATAGGTAACCATGAGATAGCCGACACAGTTACCTTAAGCCATGCATCAATCATAATTATCGGCAGCAGAATTACCGCCCATGCCATAAGCGTCAGTAGGCCCGCCCACAACAGACGTAGCAAGATCCTCACTCTCCGCCCCACTACAAGATCTCCTGCGGTGCGTAGCGCCTGCATCGGATACATGCCAGGCAAAGTGACGACAATGAGTGCAAGTAATGTGCTCGTTGCCCAATAAAGCGAGAGCGCAACAAGGAGCGTTGCAGCGGCCCAGAACAGCATCGCCTCAACTCCGCCCGCCAACAACCCCGACGCAGTTGCGGCAGTATACCCCAGCCCTACAAGTGCCAATGGAAGGAGCTGCAAGACCAGCACCAACGACACAAGAAAAGTCGGTAGAATCGGTGTTCCAGCATTATACAAACCATCACGAAGACGAGGTGATTGGCCGGCAAGGATGGCCCGTAACAACCAAACAGTCGTCAACCAGGTCAAGAGTCCAATCAAGCCTGCGTAAATCTGCTGAGACGCATCAACTTGGGCACCCACGCCGCCCGATACGGCCGACAGGAAGACGAGGCTCGCCTGCTCAACAGCACCCCAGCCACCACTCACCATCTCTTCGCCAGCCAAACGAATTACACCAGTTAGCTCACTATACGCCTCTTCGGATGTCATACCAACCAGCAAAGCAGTCAATATAGCGTAGGTGACCGTCAATAGTCCGAATAACTTTTTATGTACCCAAAGCAGACGCCACACTTGCACCGAGAATCCCCAGTAGCCAGGAAGCTCCAGTGAACGAATGGCGTCGCGGCGTCGAGTCAGCTGAAAACTACGATGCGGGCGCCGCTTCAAGAACAAGCCCACGCGGCTATTCAAAAACTCATACAGAGACTGAACTCTTGTATACCTTAATGCTGCTTGAATAACAGGAATAAGAGAAGGTCGGCGTGATGCGGTCATAACTTTATCTACATTCTGTGCGCATTGCCACGGAGACGTGCAACACGCTCTTCAAGTGGCGGGTGTGTGCTAAATAGCTTGCTAATAAAACTTGCCTTCAATGGGTTATTGAAGAATAGGTGAGCCGTAGACGTGCTCTGATGTTGCATCGGTCGACCGTAGTGCTGCAGCTTTTCAAGTGCAAGCGCCAGGCCCTCTGCATCACGCACCGTCATAGCACCGGTTGCGTCAGCTAGATATTCACGCTGACGGCTGATCGCCATCTGGATGAGCATCGCAAGTACTGGCGCGATCAAGATCAAGACAATACCGATAATTAATACTATCGGATTTGTACCGCTACCCTCACGACGATCGCCACCAAACCAGAACATTTGAATAGCCAAGTCCGACAAGATACCGATAGCGCTCACAAGGCCAAAGGCAATCATACCTACTCGGATGTCGTAGTTCTGTACATGCCCCATTTCGTGCGCCATCACCGCTTCAAGTTCGCGGTCATCCATAACCTCCATAATGCCAGTTGTAGCGGCCACCATGGCGTGCTTTGGATCGCGACCGGTCGCCATAGCATTTGGCGCCGGGTCATCGATAATATACACCTTCGGAGTTGGCATACCTGTGGCAATCGCAAGATTTTCGACTATACGATAAAGACGCGGGTTATCACGCTTCTCAATTTCACGGGCACCGGTCATTGCAATAGCAAGCCTACTGGCAGCAAAGTACTGAATGAGCGCGTATACGGCAGCAGCACCAATCACCCAGTAGGCAATAGACTGATTACCGTAAACATAGCTCACCGCCCAGCCAATTGCACCGATCATGCCGATAAACAGAGCCATGATCAGTAGCGTATTGCGCTTATTGGCGGCAATGGAGGTATACATCTCTTATCCTCCTACTTAGAAGCGAACTTCAACCGGCTTTTCGGCAGTAGCGCGATCTTCGGTTTCGTAAAATTCACGCTCAGTAAAGCCAAGTGACTTAGCAAAAATGTTGTTTGGGAACTGCTGGATCTTCGTGTTGAGGTCACGAACGCCACCGTTGTAGAAACGACGAGCAGCCTGAATCTTGTCTTCGGTGTCAACAAGCTCCTGCTGGAGCTCAACAAAGTTGTGGCTTGCCTTCAGGTCTGGGTATGCTTCGGCAACAGCGAAGAGACTCTTGAGAGCGCCCTCAAACTGATTTTCTGCTTCAGCCGTCTCTTTAACGCCATGCGCGTTCAGAGCATTAGTTCGTGCCTCTGTTACCTTTTCAAAGACACCCGACTCATGGGCCGCGTAACCTTTGACAGTGTTTACAAGGTTTGGAATAAGGTCGAGACGGCGCTTCAGCTGAATAGTAATATCACTCCAGGCTTCATCAACGCGCAGCTTCAAGGCAACAAGTGCGTTGTACGTTACCCACAAAAAGATGCCGATTAAAGCAACGATTCCTAATACGATCCATAGTGCAGTCATTTTTTGGTATTCCCCTTCAGGTCCTTATGGTTGTGTACCTATAGTATAGCATTTTCACCTCTGATTTTCGAGTTATACGGGCAATTAAAAAATGACTCGCTAGGAGTCATTTTTTAATTGGTGCGCAGAGCGGGACTTGAACCCGCACGACCGTGAGGCCAAGAGATTTTAAGTCTCTCGTGTCTACCAATTCCACCATCCGCGCATTTGGAGGCACGTACGGGAGTCGAACCCGTCTACAAGGTTTTGCAGACCTCTGCGTAACCGCTCCGCCAACGCGCCATCCTGGTTTTTTATTATATCAGATGCCAACCTCGACGAGCAGAAGATTCCAGCTAGAGCTGGTTATATTCCAGACTGTGACGCTCAATTGCTTTAACAAAATGGCGAACAGATTTCTGATTAAAGGTATTGATGACAAAATCATCGACTTGCGTATGAAGCACCACAGTCGTTAGCAGTATCTTATGGGCATGACTCACGCCACGCACAGATGCGTAGCTAATTTCGTCATCTCGTACGTAGAGCGGCTTTTTATCAATAAACAGCACACGGCGATCAGTCGCGACCATCATAACAATCCCCACCGACTGCCAGCCGTACACAACACCCTCGAGATGCTCGTCGGGATGAATGACGCTCGGCAGGTAGCGTGCCTCCATCATTGTTTGACCATAAAACGAAGCACCAAGGAGTTTCAATTCCTCAATCACCCGAGCATGATGCTTATTGAAATCAATATTAGAAAAATCCACTCCAGGCGCATCTAGGGGCGCCTGGGGGCGAACTGGCTCCGGTATGTTTTTCGAAGGATCTGACGGATTAGGTTGCATAGGACACTACACTCCTCATGCCATGATTAAACCACTCAAAAAGGCAAGAAGTAGTGACAATTATTACTTTTTACCCTAGCCGACAGTATATACTGGGAGAAACCTTATGTTACAAGATATTGCATTCGCCTTCTGGTTTCTGCTCCCCGCAGCTATTGCCAATGCCGCTCCGGTGCTGAGCGCAGCTATCCCAGCTCTTAAGCAATGGGATAGTCCAATTGATGGCGGTCGAACACTACACGGCAAGGCCCTACTCGGACCGCACAAAACTTGGCGTGGACTCATCAGTGGCGTCGTAGCCGCCACTGCAGTACTCTGGATTCAGCAGCTTGCCTATACACACGGGAACTGGGCGCAGTTCATGTCAGGCCCAGTTAACTACGAAATGTTACCCATCCTCATCCTTGGCCCACTGTTTGCTATCGGCGCGCTCGGTGGTGACGCAGTTGAGAGCTTCTTCAAGCGGCAGCACGGCATCAAGTCGGGTAGCGCCTGGGTGCCATTTGATCAGATCGATTACATTATCGGCGCAATCATCGCCAGCCTGCCTATCGTTATAGCAACCGCACCTCAGTACATATGGATGCTGCTACTATGGTTTGGCATGCACCTTCTCTTTAGCTATATCGGCTGGCTTATAGGCCTCAAAAAAGACCCTATTTAACAAGAGCCTCCCTAGCATAGCCGACAAGTGCATACAGCCCCAGTGCTACCGCAAGCCACATAGCAACATATGCGGCAGCACCAACAGTGGCAACATTAAAAATGCTTAGTATAATAAAGCCGCCTACCGCTAGCCACAAAAGTGCCATACTTACCTTACCGACGCGAGATGGATGAAGACCCTTGCCCTGTATGCGCACCAATATGGAAATAATCGCAATCATCACATGAGGTACTGCAAGTGCCGCCAACACCCAAAGAGGTGCAATCTCTGTGACTGCCAAGACAATAATCACACCAATCGTCTCGAGCTTATCAACAGTTGCATCCATAATCTCACCAAGAGGACTCTTTGTCTGTGTCAACTCAGCCAGCCACCCGTCAACCAAATCAAGTCCACGCCCTACTATCACCAGTGTGAGCGCTAGCCAGTAATCCTGCCTCACGAGGGCAATAAATCCCGCAATTACCAGGACCAGGCCGACGATCGTTACGATATTACCTGGCGTAATAACACCAGATGTCTTGGCGGCAAGGAGTTGCCAAAAGTTATACTTGCTCTTATCAATGCCCGCCCAATCAGGCTGGCCGGATGTCCGATGAAGTTTCATGGACTTATTATATCAAGAGTAGCGACATGGCAACGACACCAAAGTAAAAAGAGCCCCGATGGACTCTTTTTACTTTGGTGCGCGAGAGAGGACTTGAACCTCCACGAGCGCAATGCTCACCAGCCCCTCAAGCTGACGCGTCTACCAATTCCGCCACTCGCGCATAGGACTTTGATAAGTATAGCGTACCTAAGGGGTTTTGTAAACGCTTTTACTGTTTACACTCCAGTAAAGTACGTTGGAATAACGATCTTGCGGCGTCACGAGACGATGATCCGCGTTGACTGATTCAAGGGACTTATTCACGACATACGGCGCAACTGACTGATACAGACCGATTGCTGGCGCATCATCAAGCCACTGCTTGGCAAAGGCCTTATACTTCGCACTTCGGAGCGCCGGATCAAGACGATCGCGCGCACTTGCTAGCGAAGCATCGACCGTCGGGTTGCTATAGTTTGCAAAATTATAACCGTTCACACCGATCTGAGATGAGTGCCAGTATGCATATACATCAGGATCCGCGCCAATTGACAGCTCATAGAGAAGGACGTCGTAACTTCGCTGCTGCAGGATACCCTGCGTGAAACTTGCGGCCGGATCATTAGTGTCCACAATTTTTGCTGTAACCACAATGCCTAGCTTACGCCACTGCCCCGATAGTGTTTCGAGGGCTTTTTCATACTGAGAATTCTTCGTTGTCACGACAGACAGCTGTAGTGGTTGGCCATCTTTCTTGCGTACATTCCCCTCAAGTCGCCACCCGGCCGCATCGAGCATTTCGCCTGCCTTAGCTGCATCGGCAACCGGGGCCTTCGGCAAGTCATTGCCTTCAACTTGAGTGCTTATAAATGGAAGGCTTAGTGCTGGAGGTGTCAAGCTTAAACCCTTGCGAATCGCCGTCGTATCGGTACCTACTTGCAACGCTTGCCGCACAGCCTTATCTTTTAGAATTGGCGTGGCAACATTAAATAGTGCATAGACTCCGTTATTAATAGGCTGTGCATAGACTTTATAATTGTGCGCATCAACACTAGCAAGACTACTCGATGGCAGATCGGCTGCCGCATTCACCTCACCCGTGCGCAATGCGTCAACAATCTGCTCCTGGGTGGCATAGGCGTGGAGATCGAAGTTGTCAATCAAAGGCTGGCCTTTATAGTAATTTGGCGACGAGGCCAATGAGATGATCTTTTCTTTTCCGTTCACGTCTATAACCTGAGTCACGCGGAAGTCATATGGCCCACTCCCTACAGGGTCCTGGCTGAATGTGTTCTCACGGATAGCTGCACGCTGCACGCTGTCAAGTTTATGCTTTGGCAGGATTGAAAACGTTAGTGCATGAGGGAATGCCGCATAAACTACCGGCAGCTTAAACTCAACTGTATAGCTATCTATCGCTCGCACCGTTACATCACGCCAGTTCACGCTTAGCGGCGAGCGTGTCTCGGGATCCTTAATGAGATCCATTGTGAAGACAACGTCATCCGCAGTCACCTTCCTGTCGTCTTGCCATTTTGCATCCTGACGAAGCTTGATCGTATACGTCGTTTGTGTCTCGTCGACTACTGCGCTCTCAGCTAGATCACTCTGGAGGTGCCCACTAGTGTCATAGGTGTAAAGAGACGAAAATAACAATCGACTGGCCGATAGCTCGGCGCTCGTACTCGCGTACAGCGGATTGAGAGTGTTAATCGGTCCTAGGACGGCCTCAGCATAAGTTCCACCCTCCGCTTGAGCGCTTGTCTGGTAATTACGCTGAAACCACAGTAATTGTCCCGCTACGGCCACAATCAGCAAGCCTACAAGAACTAGCCACCCGATAATATGGCGACGCACGCTACGAATATTGTCAATACGCTTGACGATAAACTTATGCGCGTGACGAACCGTTGCACCTTCGGCCTTTTTTACACGACGCGACAGGCGACGGCTATCAAACGTCGTGAGTTTCTGAAACTTCTTCCACTTAACTTTATCGTCAGCCACAAATACTACCCTAGCCGTTAATTGCTGGCAGCAATAAACCTACGAGAATAGACAGAATGAAGATAACAGCCAACACCACTGTCGCTTCAAATAAATTCTTATCAAGACCGCGACGAGTAGTATAGAGCTCACCCGAGCTACCAAAGCCAGCGCCCAGCGTTGCGCCACGCTGCTGCAGCAGAATTGCCACAATCATCAAAAAGGCCGATCCTACCGTAATAATCTGCAAAATACCATCAATACTCATTATCTTTCCTCCTGGCGACGCCCATACTGTAATTCGAGCGCACTACTTACTATATAGTTTACCAAACTTAGGATCATTCCGGTCAGAACTGAATACCAGAATGTCATATGGATACCCGGCGCCAGCTTGAGCGAAAGATAGACCATCAGGCCGTTGACGATAATAGTAAACAGACCCAAGGTTACCAATATTGCCGGCAACGACAATATTATTACAATTGGCTTCAATATGCTGTTGATAATAGAGAAAATCAAGCCAGCAAGCAGGAAGCCGCCAATACCGGCAGTCACCACCTCATCGTCGTAGCCGGTGCCAAATAGTCTAACAGCAACCCATAAGCCGAATGAATTCAATACCCAGCGGATATTGAATGCGAAAAATTGCTTCTTCATAATCTTTTCCTACTATACGTGGTTATGCTAGATCTGTCGAGAGCGCACCACTTAAGTTGCGATAGCCAGTGTCCGTAATAAGAATATCGTCCTCAATACGCACACCTATACTTTCTTCGGGAATATAGATACCAGGTTCTACTGTCAGAACCATCCCAGGCTCAAGCATGGCCGGACCACCCAGGCTGTCATGGACATCAATACCCAGTCCGTGACTAATAGAATGCGGGAAGTATCGGTGGTAATTTGTCGTATCATCGCGCCCCTTCATCAGACCAAGTGAAAGCAGTGCGTCCTTCATCAGCTCATCGACAGTCTCGTGATACTCTTCAATCGAAAGACCCGGTCTCAGCTGTTGGATAATTTGTCGCTGCGCTTCAGCTACCACCCGATGAACCGCCGCCTGACGCACCGTTGCTCGGCCGATGGCATAGGTACGTGTAATGTCAGCTGCATAACCCTGGTGACGCGCACCGATATCCAGTAAAAGTAACGAACCCTTTTTTAATGGACCATTGTTTGAGCTGTAGTGTAGTGTACAAGCGTGGCCACCAGCAGCTACGATCGGATCGTACGCATGACCGAGCGCACCGTGACGACGAAAATAATAGCTAAACTCAGCTTCCACTTCATATTCATGTCGGAAATCACCTAGATGCTCACGTACATGATTAAATGCACCTACAGTCAAAGTGATTGCCTTTTCCATAGCAGCAATCTCTTCTGGCTGCTTAATCGCACGTAGTTTGCTTATTTCTTGACGTAAACCGCGCACATCGGCAAAAAGGCGACCTAGTCGGCGCTTCAAGATATCAGGAGCCGGGTTCCGCGTAAAATCATAATACTGCGCATGGGGATCATCTCCTAGCGTAAACACCACGGCATGGTGACGAGCCAGCTCAGCCAGCATCTCTTCAGCCTCGGTCCTCGTTATGACTGCGTCAACACCACTGATTGCAATCGCTTCCTCTGGCCGTAAACTCCCGTCAAAGACCTGGTGCACTTCGTCAACTTCTGGCGCCACCAGCCAACTCTTCTTGCGGCTGCCATCGATAATGAGCTGCCAGTCTGCCGACTCAATCCCAGTTAGCCACCAGAAATTCGCCTCTTGCTCGAACGTAAAAGCGGCATCATTACCGCGCTGCAGCTGCGTATACGCCGCCATGACTACTGGCGAAGATCCAAGAGATCGCATGAGTTTAAGTCGATTACCCGCAAAAAAATCAGCTTTCATCTTTACGATACCTCAATGTAATAATTCATACCGTAAGAGGTACCCCAAGTCGCAGTGGTACAGCCCACGGTGCACCCGCTCGCAGTGGTGCAGAGTGAGTCTAAGGCTGCATTATTAGCAGGCATCGTTTCTAAAGAAGCCATGACATACGCTCTTTTGACACCATTTACCGTACAGTGCATTTTCATATAAGCCCTGGTCGGATTTCCGCCGCAGATACCACCACTATTCCGCTTACAGCCAGTAGGATCAGTTGCCTCACCAGCATCCAACAGCCCCCTATCTATAAGACACTGCTCAATTGAGTTCATGTATGTTGTCACCTCGGCACTACTCAGAGATGTCCAGCCTTCTCCATTGCCACCGGAGCCACAATTACTTCCCGATTCAATAAAATCACCATTCCATGTAAGGTTGGTCTTGAGGGCCGTCGCAAGCTGCTGCATGTCACTTTTGCGCTCAGCATCACGTGTACGCTCTTGGTAGGTGCCATATGAAACAATGACGATACTCACCAGAATGGCAATAATCACCAGTGTTATAAGTAGTTCTACGACTGTAAACCCGACAGTTTTTATATGCCTTGAAATGTTCATGTTTATCCTTGTATTGCTATTGGTACTATAGCACAAGCATTATGGTCGAGACAGATACTTTTGCAGCATGGCGGCCTTCGCCTGACCGACCGTCGCAACCACCTGTTCGTCCGTCGCCTGCTGGACCCCGCGCAGACTACCAAATGTCTTCATCAATTTTTTACGCGTCGCCGGCCCAATCCCTGGAATATCCTCAAGACTACTAGCCGTCATCTTCTGACGCTTGAGGACTGTGTGGTAACTCACGGCAAACCGATGCGACTCGTCGCGTATGCGCTGCAAAAGCTTCACTATATGCGATGAGTGCGGCAGATTAACGAGCGTAAAATCATCCGTGATTGTCGTGTAGCCATCGAGTTGTGCCAACTTCTCTTTATTGAGAACCACGTTAGACTTTTCGTGATGAATGACAATCTGCTCTTCGCGCTTTGCAAGACCAATAAAGGGCATCGCCTTCCCCATTGCCTCGCGCGCTTGCAGAGCCGCATCAAGCTGTCCTTTACCACCGTCGATCAATACCAAGTCTGGCACGCCCCAGCTCGATAGGTTTTTTTCGCTCAACCGTCGCGTAAGTGTTTCGTTCATATTATAAAAGTCATTATTGTGCTCAATACGCGTTTTGAACTTTCGATAGTTTGCTCGATCACTTGCACCGTTGGTAAATACCACCATGCTAGCCACTACATTGGTGCCACCCATATGCGAGATGTCATACCCCTCAATGCGCATAGGGAACTTTGTAAGCCCCAACAGATCAACGAGGTCACTCAGTGCATGATCTTTACTGATATCAAGAAACTCCTTATCGCCAAACATGATACGCCGCTGTAATTCGGCCAAAAAGGTGAGTTTATTGCGCAGTTCTGCTGCCTTTTCAAAATCATGCAGGCCCGCCGCAGCCTTCATGTCGCGCTCCAGTTCTCGCGTGATAGTTTTACGCCCGCCCTCAAGATACCGTACGAGCTTCCGAAGATTCTGTCGATACTCTTCGTTTGAAGTACCTGGCTTTGGGCTCAGGCCAAGATGAGAATCAAGATCTGGTCGCTGACCGTCACGAGGCGGCTTCGTATAGTATGGAAAGATCTTCCTCAAGTAGCGCAGCGCCTTACGTACCGCGGCGCCATTGTAGTAAGGGCCGTAATAATCAGCTCCGTCATCCGCCGGGTTACGCGTATACGCTACGTGCGGCCAGTCGCTCTTCATATCGATTCGCACAAAAAGTTGCGACTTATCATCTCGCAAGAGTATGTTGTAGCGAGGCATATAGCGCTTAACCATTTCACTTTCAAGGAACAGAGCATCTATCTCACTCTCCGTCTCGACCCAATCCGTATCCTCAATCTCCGCAACAAGTGCCCGCGTCTTTACATCCATCTCGCGAGTTGACTGAAAATACTGGCGCACACGATTTTTAAGTACCGCCGCTTTGCCAACATAAATAATCTCGCCGTCTGCAGATTTGTGAAAATAGACCCCAGCAGAGCGGGGCAGTGTTTTCAGTTTAGCCTCTAGTTTACTATTCATCTCTTTATAGTATAGCTCTATTCGCTTCGCTCTTACGGAGCTCGTCGGCAAAATAACATAATGCCCTCTGCAGATATCATCAAGAACAATTAGGCTACACGCGTGCGCCAAGCTTGGCGTTCTCGCGACAAGCCTCAGTATGGAAAAGAAGATCCGGATTTTGCTTGCAGTTCAAACAAATCAAAACTAGATCGTTACAGTTTGCCCACGCACAGTTCTCAAAATTATTGGTCGCACCGCTACAGTGACTACACTCACCAATCACCTTAGCGTGATCACTAAAGTCAACTGTCATACGATCATCGAAGACACGCAGACTGCCCTCCCATAAACCATCATCGCCATACGCTTCGCCGTACTTCACAATTCCGCCATCTATCTGATAGACATCCTTAAAGCCACGCTTTTTCATCATGGCCGAAATAACTTCACAACGAATGCCGCCAGTACAGTACGTGATCACTTTTTTATTTTTGATATCATCGTACTTATCGCTTTCAAGCTCGGCGATAAAATCACGAGAAGTATTCGTATTTGGCACAATGGCGTTTTTGAATTTACCGATCTTTGCTTCATGTGCATTACGGCCATCAAAGAAGATAACATCATCACCATACTGCTCAATAAGCTCATGAACTTGCTGCGGCTTGAGATGTACGCCGCCGCCAATGACACCGTTTTCATCAACATCAAATTCATCTTCGCTATTTTGAAATCCAACCAGCTCACGGCGCGCCTTGACGCTCATACGAGGGAAGTCTTCACGACTACCATCGCTCCATTTGAAGACAATGTCGTTAAATCCTGGGTACTGCTTCGTAGCCTTGATATACGCCTTCAGATCATCGATATCACCGCCGACCGTTCCGTTGAGACCGTGCTTGCTCACTAAGATTCGCCCTCGAAGATTAAGGCTGTCCGACAGAGTTTTTTGCCATAGCTTCACCGCAACTGGGTCGCTAATTGGCGCAAATTTATAATAGAGTAGAATTTTTTGCATCGGTGTATATTATACCACTTTTAAGCATCTCGAACTAGAGGTCGGCATAATGCTTTGACAGCATACGATACGAACGAGACATAAACGCAAGCAGCGTCATAACGAGGCCGACAAGACCGGCAATAATAAACACCATGGCGATTGCCCGCACCTCTCCAGTGCCGAACCATGGGCCAACCGTTTGGTACAGAAGGCCGCCCTGTCGCATTGATGGGATGATGACAAATTCAGCGATTGGCCCAATCATAAATGCCATCAGTGGCATCGAGGCTGATTCAATCATCTGCGCAAACCCAAAAACACGACCCTGACGCTTGAGTGGTACGACACGCTGAATGATTGTCTGCTCTACGGCTTCAACAAATGGAATCATACACATATAGGCAAACATACCGATAGCCAGCGGCAGGATCGCTGACTTCAGTGGGAACAGAATACAGACGATCCACATGAGTACATTGATAGCTAGCAGAGTAAAGAGGGGGCGCTTCCCAAGACCTTTTACTGACACGAACAGCCCGCCGACAATAAAGCCCGTACTCAGCGCACCCCAGAGGAGTCCCCACGCTTGCACTGACATCAGCGATAAGCCGTAAGGATCCATCAGCGCCATAAACACCCCACCCAGGAGGTTGTTGAAAGTCGTAAAGAAAATCAGTCCAGCAAGTCCCGGCACGACACGGATTGCCGCAATACTGCCCTTGATATCAACTTTTGTCGTCAATTCCGGATCATGCGCCAGCTGAACTTCGGGAATCCGCACAAATAGCACCAGGTGTAGTGCGGCAAGTGTCATCATTGCCACCGCAATCGCAAGCGCCCAGCCCATGCCAAAAAAGCCAATGACGAGCCCACTAAAGACCGATGTCACTAGAAAGCTAATGCCGTTCACCGTACCAACCATGCCGTTTGCACGATCTCGGATAGCTTCCGGCACGAGCAATGTCACTGTAGTAGAAAGGACGATATTGCGCGCATTCTCCACGACACTTCCAGCAAGCACCACAATAATAAACAGCCAAAACCACATACCACCGAGCTGCAATAAATCCTCTTTTGGAATCGCCAGGTAGGTCAGACCACCAATTGCAAATGCCGCAAGCGCAAACAGCGTCGACACCTGCATGACGTATTTTTTCTTGTGATGATCGACGAACGTTCCAAAGGCAATGCTCGTAAGTGACACAAATAACATATATGCACCGCCGATAATCGCCGTCGCTAGTACCGACCGCGTCTCCAGGTACACCCAAAACGTCAAACAGAACCACAAAAAGCTGGTCGTCACATTTGCGATCAGTGTATTAACGAGTACCTGATAGAAATTTTTCATACCCCTACTATATCGCCTTTCTTGTAAAATGTTGTGTTTCGCACTAAATTTTATTATAATAGCCAGCACTATGACCCGCGGGTCCTCTACACGTAAACGTTCGGACGACCGAACCGCTAACGA
>CBIHLX010000015.1:0-14057 GCA_966210935.1 uncultured bacterium
GAGGGTAGTCGTGAAGAGATGACGGCAAAGTTTGACGACTCACTCGCTACTTTTGCCTACACGTTTCCATCGCAAGGTGTGTACGAACTAGTGTTCAGTGTGAATACTGGCAGCAATGCATATACCTTCAAGCAGTCACATCGAGTGGCAAGAGGGGCGGCAGTTAATGCTCTCGATCAGCCGAGTCATGAGTGGGCAAGGATAACTCTGCTGGCGAGCGGCATTGGCTTCGCTCTTATGCTCATTACGGTGATCAATCGTCGCCGTGAGATAGCAAAACAAAGCACTTTCTAAGTGTTATACTAACAAGCAGTAAGTATAACTGGAGAAATGCGATGAAGTTATTGATCGGCATATTACCTGTAATCGGCGTTTTCATCAGTGTACTAGCCTTAGCGTTTAGCGCCACCGCTTCGGCGCATGTGACCGTGAAACCTGCGGAAGTGGTCACGGCTGGCTTTCAAACATTTACCGTTGGTGTGCCAAATGAAAAAGATATTCCGACAACGAGCATCAAGCTAGTTATGCCAACGGGTTTAGAGCATGTTTCGCCAACCCAAAAAGCCGGCTGGCAAATTGATATTGAAAAAGAGGGTGAAGGCGAAGGTGCTGTTGTGAAGTCAATTACGTGGAGCGGCAACATGGTTGGTGCTGGTTTTAGGGATGATTTTACATTCAGCGCCAAGGTGCCTGATGACGCCACTGAACTGCAGTGGAAAGCTTACCAAACTTATTCTGACGGTACGGTAGTCTCATGGGATAAGGCAGACAAAGGTGGGCACGGCGAAGTGGCCGCTAACTCTGGGCCTTTCTCCGTGACTAAGGTAGTGGCTGAAACTGCCCAAGATACTGCAGCTAAAAAGACAGAACAAGCCGCAGTGGACGCAAAAAATAGCGCAAACACGGCGCTGTATGCTGCAATCGCGGGTGTAGTGCTCGGACTGGTCGGCGTATACTTCGGCACCCGAAAGAAATAAGCTACAGGTCCTGCAAGATAGATGCCACGCGGTACCCGTAGTAGGCTGTATTCCCTGTGACTTCAGATAAATCGCCTGGAAAGAGCTCTGGGTTGAAAGTGTCTCGTTCTTCGGCGCTCTCTGCGTCTACCTCGAGTATCTTGAGCTGGCCGTCAGTAAGCTCGTCGTACTTCATAGAGAAGTGGATGTCATTTTGAGCATAGGTGAATTCATAACGCTTTTTCTCAATGTGCAGTACTGAGGATTCAAGGAGTCCGGTGTATTCCTCTTCACTGATTTTTGTCTTTTCGGATGTCCTGTTGCCGTCTTTGGTGATTTTGACTATCAACAGGATTTGAATGTCGCCGTTATCAAATGTCTTATGAGCAAGCTTCTTCTCGTTAGTTTCACTCGTTTCTAGCCAGTCGGTCGCTAGGATGAAAGAGGACGCTTCGCTGCTGTCGAGTAGGGCAGGGTCAATAGCTTCAACGATAAACTTCCTCGCGTTATCATCAAGAACTTCTTTCTTCTCTGGGTTGCTCTGTGGGATTTCGCCTAACATGGTATGTATTATAGCCCAGGCCAGTGAGTCTCGCTCTGATATGATGGATATATGTCTATTGAAACAGTTCTTAAAAGTCACACAATTCAACCAAAAGTATTTTTTTATATCTCTCTAGCTGTTGTTGCCTTGCTATTGGCACTACATCTGTTCATGGTGTTTGTTGTCCTTCCGAGCCAGGCTGGCTTTATGAATCTACATATCCCGACTCGTTCTGGCGGCTATGACCTACCTGTCACAGCCGAAGACTTTATGTCGCTCAACGGTATCCTATTGGCGGTTGCCGCCGGTGTGGCTGCTGTCATAGCGGGCATGATTCGCTCAAAGAAAGATAGGCTTGCGGTTGGTGCAACTTTCTTACTGCTCTTTTCGGCGGCTACCTATACCGCACTCTACGTTGGTAGCGCAACTTATGCGCTATGGGGCAGCTTGGGCGCGACCCTTGGTGTACTAGCGATTATTGCAATTGGCTTTGCGTTGGAGCTCCCGTTGCTTATGTGGATGAACCAAAATCTCACCAAGAAGTAGGACGAGCGTAAGCTAGGATGTACAAATAACCCCGAGTACGAGGGGTTATTTTAGTCGCTATGTGTTTTATTTACTTGACGCTCATATTAATTTTATATACCCTAGGGGGGTATAGGAGATTAAGCAAATGCATAACAGCGGGACAGGTAATCATCACCCAAATCACGAACATATGAACCATGACCACGAAAGCCATCATGCTAGTTACGGGGGTGTGAATTTAAATAAAATGGCAGCAAGTGCGACACTGCACTGCTTGACCGGGTGTGCGCTTGGTGAAGTTACGGGATTAATTATCGGTACGGCCCTTGGCTGGGGAGTATTGCCGACAATTATACTAGCCGTAGCCTTGGCCTTTGTCTTTGGATTTACGCTTTCTACATTGCCGCTGCGCAAGGCGGGTCTTGGTTTTTTTGCAGCGTTGTCAGTCGTCTTTGCTGCAGATACACTGTCGATCGCTACCATGGAGGTGGTCGACAATGTAGTTATGTTAGTTATTCCCGGCGCAATGTCAGCCGGGCTTGTCAGTCCATTGTTTTGGATTAGTATGCCAATTGCACTCACTGTCGCTTATCTCGCTGCATTTCCAGTTAATAAGTACCTTCTGTCGAAGGGTAAGGGTCACGCGCTAGTGATGAAATATCATGAAGGACATGCCCGCTAAGGAGTAATAGTTATGACGACGCATACACACGGATATTACGAGAATAAAGATCAGGTACTAAAAAGACTCAAGCGGGCCGAGGGACAGGTGCGAGGTATCGCGCGCATGGTCGAGGAGGATAAATACTGTATCGATGTACTCACGCAGGTCAATGCGGCGCAGGCGGCACTAGACAAAGTGGCGATTGAGTTAATGCGCGATCATGCGCGGCACTGCATGGCGCACATCACTGATGAAACCGAGCAGCAAGCTAAGGCCGAGGAATTAGCAAACGCAATCGGCAGAATGTTATCAAGGTAGGAGGATATATGGAAACAAAACCATTATTGTTTGGACTAATAGGATTTTTTGTGGGCGGATTGATTGTGTCGGTTGCCGCAACGACTTTTGACAAACCAAATACGACAACGGGGGAACATATGAATATGAACCAAATGACTGAGTCGCTCAAAGACAAGCAAGGTGACGAGTTCGACAAGGCGTTTATTGCTGAAATGATTGTACATCATCAGGGTGCAGTCGATATGGCTCAGTTGGCTGAAAGTAACGCCAAGCATGAAGAGATTAAGAAGATGTCACGAGAAATCATCTCCGCGCAAGAGGCTGAAATCGAGGTGATGAAGCGGTGGCAAAGTGAATGGGGTTATTCTGCTGATGATGTAATGCAATCCGGACACATGGGGCATTGATTGACGGCAGAATAGCAACGAGACGCGAGTAGGTAACTCGCTCAATTACAAACTTTAAGGAGAGTTCGATGAAAGGAAGAAGCGTCATGCCGAAGTCTGTCCGTTCTGCGAGCGGTAAGCAAAAACTTGGCCTATCTTTGTTGGTGATTGCTACGGCGCAGCTGATGCTAGTGCTGGATGACACGATTGCCAATATTGCATTGCCAAGCATCCAGCATGATTTAGGTGTCTCTACGGCGACATTGCCATGGATTGTTAATGCCTACGTTCTAGTGTTCGGCTCGCTGCTTCTGTTTGGCGGCAGGCTTGGCGACCTCTTTGGACGGCGAAAAGTACTCAGGGTTGGTCTTGGAATATTTGTCATAGCTTCACTGCTTGGCGGCTTAGGGGTTAATGCTGAATTATTAATCGCGGCTCGTGCTTTGCAGGGTATTGGGGCGGCTCTGGTTGCTCCAAACGTACTGGCGCTTATCGCTACGACGTTTCCTCTCGGAAAGCAACGTAATTCTGCTATGGCAGTGTATGGGGCTATGTCGGCGCTAGGTATTACCGTTGGCGTACTACTCGGCGGCGTGTTGGTCGGTTTACTCGACTGGCGCTGGGTGTTCTGGATTAACGTGCCAATCGGCCTGGGAGTTTTACTGGGAACGAAAGTGCTGGCAGAGGGTAGTCGCGGTCGTGGGCGTCTTGATACTCTGGGTGCGGTCGTCGGAACGGTGGCTATGATTGCCCTCACTTACGGCATTACACGAGGCGGGGAGCATGGCTGGGTGGAGCCGGTGACACTTACTTCCTTGATGGTTGCGGCAATTGGGTTGGCTGCATTCCTCAATCTGCAAAAGCGCAGTAGTCATGCATTGCTGCCGCTCGGCCTGTTCAGGAATCGCAACCGGTCTGGTTCTTACGCGACCATCCTCTTCATTGGCGGTGGGCTAATGGGGGCGTACTATTTACTAACGCTCTTTCTGCAACAGGTGCAACACTTTGACCCTATTCGGGCTGGGCTGGCCGCGCTGCCATTCAGTATTGGCATAGTCCTTGCTGCTGGTGTTAGCTCAAAGCTTGTCGCCAAGTATGCACCACGTAAGGTGGCCACTCCAGGGCTTCTGCTAGCGGCAGTCGGGATGCTGTGGCTATCGACACTTAACGTTGATTCGTCATACTTCCTCCATATTATGCCAGCGATTTTCATTACGATGTTTGGCCTTGGGGTGAGTTTTGTTCCGATGACTCTCACGGCTGTGCATGGCGTTGATGAAAATCATGCGGGAGTGGCGTCGGCACTGGTCAATATGGCGCAGCAAATCGGCGCTGCACTGGGACTTGCAGTCTTTACTTCCGTAGCAATCGCTGCGACTGGTACGCAAGCCTCTGGGGCAAGTGAAGTGATGCTGACTCATGGTTACACGACGGCTTTCCTTGTAGGAGCGGTACTCCTGGCAGTCGCGGCTCTCATAGCCGCCTGGTCTGTAAATGCGCCGCGCAGCCAAGAGGTTGAGAAGTAGGGCCAGTTACCGAAATTTCTCGTTTACGCTTCATGCGTAGTAAATCCTGGAAATACCAGGTCATGAGTAAGTGAGGCTATATCCATATGATTGATATTCAATCTAAGCGATGGTCACATTTACTCATGCTAGCTTCTATAGGTGATGCCTATACTGATGAGCTTAATTGAAAGCGAAAAGCTAACAAAGTCAGAGGGAGTAATTTTAATAAAGGAGAAAACTATTATGCATACAACGCGACCGGTAACTGACGAATCATTTGAAAGTGAGGTGCTACAGAGCAAGAAGCCTGTACTCGTAGACTTCTGGGCCTCTTGGTGTCCGCCATGCCACATGATTGCCCCCATTCTTGAGGAGTTTGCAGGTGAGTATGGTGACAAGATTGAGGTTGTGAAGCTCAGCGTTGAGGAGAATCAAATAATCCCAGCAAAGTACCGAATTATGTCTATTCCGACACTCATGGTGTTCGAGGGTGGCGAAGTGAAGAAGGTTTTAATGGGTGCCATGCCTAAGGTTACGCTTGAGGCTCAGCTTGCTGAATTTCTTGATGCGCCTCAATAGGCTACTGGTGTAACTCCCGCTACTTAGCCATTGATAAATACTCTTGATACGGCACTTCAAGTATCGACCTCCATCGGGCTATTTCAACCCTTATCAAATGAAAACTTTTTTGTATCTGCTGCACCAAAATCTACGCCCCAGCCCAAAGCCGGGGCGTAGATTTTTGAGAATTGTCGATTACCTGTCGCCAAACGGGTTCGCAAGCTGTAAATCGGGCGCTGCCTCTGCAATACGAAACAGCTCATTGTACTTCGCAATACGATCGGTGCGAGAGAGTGAGCCGGTCTTGATCTGACCGCAACCCAGGCCGACGGCGAGGTGGGCGATGGTGACGTCTTCTGTTTCGCCCGAGCGGTGTGACATGACGGTGTTCCAGCCGGCGGCTTGCGCGGTCTTGACCGCATTGATAGTTTCGCTCAGGGTGCCGATTTGGTTTGGCTTGATCAGGATGGCATTGGCGGCCTTCTCATCGATGGCGCGCTGCAGGAGCTTGGTGTTGGTGACGAGCAGGTCGTCGCCGACAAGCTGCACGTCGCTGCCGAGCTTGCTGGTGAGTTCGGTCCAGTTGGTCCAGTCGTTTTCGTCGAGGCCGTCTTCGATCGAGACGATCGGGAACTCGCTACGAATACTCTGGTACCAGTCGATCAGCTCGCTGGCGCTGACGGTGCGACCTTCGGTGGCGAGGTTGTAGTTACCGTCCTCGTACAGTTCGCTCGATGCGACATCGAGGGCGAGCGCAACGTCGGTGCCGAAAGTGTAGCCAGCTTTTTCGACGGCTTTGGCGATCAGTTCGAGTGGTTCACGGTTGCCGTTTTTGACCGCTGGGGCATAGCCGCCTTCATCGCCAACGGTTGTGCCGTAACCCGCTTCCTTGAGTACCTTACCAAGCGCGTGGAAGACTTCGGTACCGATACGCATGGCGTGAGTGAAGTCTGAGGCGCCGATTGGCACGATCATGTATTCCTGTACGTCGGTGCTGCCGGCTGCGTGCTGGCCGCCGTTCATGACGTTCATCATAGGCAGAGGCAGGCTCTGCTGGGTGGTGCCAGTAAGTTCGGCGATGTATTGGTGGAGTGGCTGCTTTTTGGCAGCGGCGGTTGCCTTAGCGGCCGCCAGGCTGACGGCGAGGATGGCATTCGCACCGAGTGATGCTTTGTTTTCGGTGCCATCAAGCTCGATCAGTGCCGCGTCGAGACCGGACTGGTCCGAGGCATCGAAGCCTGCGAGGCGTTCACTAATCGCGCCGTTGATATTTGCGACAGCCTTGCTGACGCCTTTGCCGACCCATTGGTCGCCGCCGTCACGCAGCTCGAGCGCTTCGCCGGAACCGGTGCTGGCACCGCTCGGTACGGCCGCACGGCCCATGGTGCCGTCCTCGAGATAGACATCCGCTTCAACGGTCGGGTTGCCACGTGAGTCAATAATTTGTCGTCCAATGATTTTGCTGATGGTGTAACTGCTCATAAATTTATTTTACACCCGCAAACTGACATTTTGTTGAACCATGAGTACAATCGGCGCATAATAAAACTATGAATAAGCTACCAACTACAGGCTTACTAGTAATTAGCCGCCACACAGAATCAGAATGGAATCTCCTTGGTAAATGGACCGGTCTGACCGATGTTAACCTCACTGAAAAAGGGCAGGGCGAAGCTGTCAAAATCGGCGAGCTGCTGAAAGGTGTGAAGTTCGATGCGGTTTATACATCGGAGCAAAAACGTACCCACCAGACACTTGCAGGAGTCATGAAGGGGAGTGAGCATGAGGACGTGCCGCATGTCATTGCAGGCGCAGTTAACGAGCGCGACTACGGCGACTTGACCGGCAAGAATAAGTGGGAAGTCCAGGAAGAAATCGGCGAAGAAGCTTTCAAGGGCATCCGCCGCGGCTGGGACTATCCGGTGCCAGGTGGTGAAACACTTAAGGATGTGCATGGCCGCGTCGTCCCATACTTCGACAAAGAAATCTTGCCGCGCCTGCAAAAGGGCGAGAACATCCTTCTCGTGGCTCACGGCAACTCTATCCGTGCTCTCATGAAGCATCTCGAAGATATCCACGAAGATGAAATCGCCGAAGTCGAAATGGGCTTTGGGCAGGTGCTGTTTTACCACATCAACCCAGAGGGTGGCCTGCACGGTAAATATGTGCGCCATGCTGATATCACCCCGCCAAAAGCGTAACCTAAGCAACTTGGTAGGGTGGGCTGTATGGGGAGAATTATCCTCCTAACGCTAGTTAGAAGTCGAATATATCGCCCAGGAACGATTCGCGGTGCTTCTTCTTGTGAGGTGAGTGCTGAGACGAACTGTCGCGGTGCGTATCGTATTCCTGGCGGTAGTCGCTGTCGCCGCCTCTGAGGCTGTCGTATTCGTAACGACGCTCAGCATGAGGAGTTGTTGCGTTCTTTTCGATCAACTTATCAAGCTCGCCCCTATCAAGCCAGACGCCGCGGCATTCTGGACAGTAATCGATCTCGATACCTTGGCGTTCGCTAATGAGAAGTGTTGTTTGATCGTTTGGGCATTTCATATTTTTAGTGTATGGATAAGTTCTTAGTATTGGCTGAAGTAATTAAAATTATCGAACTTGGAGGATTATCATAAGCAGGCTGTATTGTGGACCTTATCAATAAAGATTTATTGTAAAACGATAAATATTATGCTAAATATAGAATAATAGCTAATAAGAAAGGTATATAAGTGAAACGAGGATCGACATTGTTCTTGAAGGGTGCTGTGGTGTTGCTGGCGCTTGCTGTGCTTGCTATTTGTATATTTATTTTGCCTGTAGGTATAGCCTCAGATAATGTTGGTGGCTATCGTTATATACTCCTCGGCCTATATGTAGCGGCGATACCTTTCTTTGTAGCCCTCTATCAGGCGATGCAACTGCTTGATTATATTGATAAGAATGCGGCCTTTTCGGAGCAGTCGGCGAAAGCCCTTATTAATATCAAGTACTGCGCCATTATTATCAGCGGCTTATTTGCGGCTGGTATGCCGTATATCTATACCGTAGCGGAGCGCGACGATGCGCCGGGTGTGGTGCTAATGGGTCTCATTATCACCTTTGCCTCACTTGTAGTGGCTACCTTTGCGGCAGTGCTACAAAAGCTAGTGCAAAATGCCCTTACGATTAAAACGGAGAATGACCTAACGGTTTAGGAGTGCGTATGGCGATACGAATCAATATCGATGTCATGTTGGCGAAGCGTAAGATGAGCGTCACTGAGCTGGCCGATAAAGTCGGCATCACGATGGCAAACTTGTCGATCCTAAAAAACGGCAAGGCGAAGGCGATACGGCTGTCGACACTGGAGGCGATTTGTAAGGCGCTCAATTGCCAGCCAGGCGATATATTGGAATATCACGCTGAGAGGGTAAAGGCTGAGGAGGGGATGATTTCATGGAGATAAAGAGCATTACTAGGATAGCTAAGTAGCCGTCTCTCTGGGTGTAACTATTCTTACTGATAAGTTGCCGCCTTCTCGCTACGCTAGAAGTACTAACTCAGCAGAAGGAGGCACACTAAGCGATGCGCGCTGTTATTCTCAATTGTACCCTTAAGCCGTCGCCCGATACTTCAAACACTGAGGCGTTGGCGCGGGCAGTGATCGATGAGCTTGAAAGTCAGCAAGTTGAAACAGAGTTGATCCGGATTGCTGATCAGTATGTTCCGCCCGGTATAGCCACGAAAGTGAGCGAGGACGATGACTGGCCAGCAATTCACGATAAGTTACTACAGGCTGATATTCTGGTGATCGCAAGCCCAACCTGGATGGGGCATCCGTCGAGTATTGCGCAGCGTGTACTTGAGCGAATGGATGCCATGATTTCCGAAATGAGTGACGATGGGCTACCGGTCGCCTATAACAGAGTTGCGGGTGTTGTGTGCACGGGCAATGAAGACGGGGCGCATCACGTGATTAGCGAAATCAGTGGGGCGCTGATTGA
Source organism: uncultured bacterium (assembly GCA_966210935.1). Taxonomy (GTDB): domain Bacteria; phylum Patescibacteriota; class Saccharimonadia; order Saccharimonadales; family Saccharimonadaceae; genus CBIHLX01. Next base: position 9,422 of record CBIHLX010000015.1, read on the forward strand.
TATTGGCTACACCATTCCTGGTCAAGCTTGGACATACTGGAACAAAGGGCCCGGCCCGGGAGAGTCGTATACCGAAACCGACTATCGGCACGAGTGGTCGATTACCACGGGCAAAACGGCGGCAAATGTGCTAGTGGCGGTCGCTCGAGCCTTGCAGGATATGCCAATTCCGCCTAGTGCTTACCGTGCTTCTCAGTAACCACGCTCATCATCTACAATAGAAGTGGAGGTTATGAATATGAAAAAGTTATATCGATCATCAACAAACAAAAAGATCGCTGGTGTCTGCGGAGGTTTGGCAGAGTATTTTAATATCGACGCCACTATCATCCGCGTTATTTTTATTCTTTTGCTGCTACCGGGCGGTTTCCCGGGTTTGATTCCGTACCTCATCCTGTGGTTAGTCATGCCACTTAAGCCGGCTGACGTGATCGACAGTAAGCCTCGCGCTGATCAGTAATTAGTCGCGTGCTTAGTGCCCTTTTAAAAGCTGCGCTAAGCGGAGTAGAATAAGGGCACAATATAACGAAAGGGTAGTATGGAAATTAACTTTGTAGCAGTTCTTGTGGCGACGGTAGCAATGTTTGCTGTGGGTGCATTTTGGTATATGGTTCCGTTTGCAAAAGCATGGGGCGAAATGCATGGCTTTGAAAAGCTGAGCAAAAAAGAACAGCAAGAGATGCAATCAAAGATGGGTCCATACTATGGCCTACAAGTGCTGGTTACGCTGATTTCTGCCTGGGCGCTCGCGTATTTCCTGGCGGCAGTACCTGATGTGGCTTGGTATATTACCGCCTTTGTTCTTTGGCTTGGATTTATTGTCCCAACCGAAGTTTCGTCGGTCATTTTCGGGGGAACTGAAGGTAAATGGATTGCGAAAAAGATCGCTATTTCAATCGGTGGCTCACTCGCGGCAACACTAGTGGGTGCATGGGTAATTAGCCTGTTTTAGGACTATCTATGACGAAAAACGAAAACAAGACACGGCCAACCAACCGGGATATTGCTGATTTTATCGCGAGCCTACCGACAGGTCAGCAAACCGATGCAGAGGCGCTTATAGAGATTATGCAAAGTATTGCCGGTGAGCCGCCTGTACTATGGGGCTCACGGATCGTTGGTTTTGGAACGTTCCATTACAAGTCGAAAGCCGGCCGCGAGGGTGACTGGATGCGGATTGGTTTTGCACCAGGTACGGGAAAATTCTCACTGTATCTTACATATGACGCGGCGGCGCTTACCGCAAAGGTGCAGAATTTGGGGGAGTACAAGATTGGTAAAGGTTGTATCTATATCAATAGGTTGGCCGATGTTGACTTAGAAAAATTGAAACAGTTGATATCTATTGCTAATGCTGCGGAGATTGCCGAGTCGTAATATTAATTTTAACTGTGAAGACATAGACTGGCTCGTATAGGACCAATCGGCTATGATAAGAATAAGTATGATGAAACAGTTTATCCAGAAGAAGCTCGAAAAGTATGTCGTTAAGTACTTCAAAAAACACCCTGAAGTAAAGCTAGTAGTCGTGGCCGGCAGTGTCGGCAAGACAAGTACAAAACAAGCGATTGCGACACTCCTCTCGCGTCGCTATCGTGTGGCGCTTCAAAAAGGTAATCACAATACTCATCTCAGTGCACCGTGCGCCATTCTTGGTATTGAATATCCTGATAATATTCGCAGTCTTGGTGCATGGCTATCGGTGTTTGCTGCGGCTCGAAAACGTATCAAGGAGCCGACTGGCGTCGATGTGATTATTGCCGAGCTCGGTTCGGATCATCCTGGTGATATGGCGGCTTTTGGGCGCTACTTGAAGCCGCATATTGCCGTCGTGACGGCGGTTACGCCAGAACATATGGAATTCTTCCATACAATTGAAGCGGTAGCCGAGGAAGAGCTGGCTGCGGCCAATATGGCCGAGCTCGCAATTATCAATCGTGACGATATCGACGGTCGCTTTGCGAATTTTCTAACAAACCCAAATCTGACGACGTATGGCACAACCGCAGCTGCCGAGTACCGCTTTGAGCAGCAGGACTTTACGCTAGAAGATGGCTACAAAGGGCAGGTGATTGCGGCTGGCTATGCTGAATCGTTTACTGCAACAATTAAGCTTGTAGGTGAGCACAGTATTCGCCCGGCAATGGGCGCGGTGGCTGTAGCGGTTAAGCTTGGTCTGACGCCGGAAGAAATTAAGGCTGGTCTGGCGCTCCTTCGGCCGGTACCAGGGCGAATGAACCTGCTGCGTGGCATCGACGGCACAATTATCATTGACGACAGTTACAACTCTAGCCCTGTCGCGGCAAGTTCGGCACTCCAGACACTTTATGGCCTGCAAGCACCGCAGCGCATTGCTATATTAGGAATGATGAACGAGCTTGGTGATAGCTCAGCAGATGAGCATACGAAACTTGGCGCATTGTGCGACCCGTCATTGCTTTCTTGGGTTATTACTGTCGGCGAAGACGCAGAGAAGTATCTGGCGCCTGCAGCACGAGCACGAGGCTGTCAAGTCAAGAGCTTCAAGAGCGCGATTGAGGCGGGTGGTTTTGCTCGCAGTGTCACTGAGCCGGGTGCGGTAATCCTAGTAAAAGGATCGCAGGGCGGCGTCTACCTTGAAGAGGCTATCAAAGTGCTATGCGTTATGAGTGAAGAGGATGAACTGGTCCGGCAATCGCCAGGCTGGCTCAAAACCAAAGAAGCTTTTTTCCAAAGTCTTTCCTAGATTTTTCACCGGGCGTGATATAAGCTTAAGTTGTATACCAGCTAGGAGTGTTTCATGAACCCGCAAAATAATATGCCCGACCCAAACCAACCAAATCAGGAGCCGACACCACGTCAGGATCCTTGGTCAACGAGCCAGCCCATTCCCCAAGAAACCGAACCGGCGACGACTTCCGATGTCCCGCAACAGCAAGATGTGTTGGGTGATCAGATTAACGCTGAACCGGCGCCGCAGCCGCAGGCAGCATTCGACACGCCGATTAACAACACTCCTACTGTAGTGGAGCCAGTGGTGGCGACTGCCGCTCCTGCGCCAAAGCGTTCAAAGAAGCCACTTCTAATTGGCATCATTGCCGCTTCGGCTGTACTTCTTTTAGGCGGTACGGCCGCTGCGTACCAGTTCTGGTACCAGAATCCAGACAAGGTCGTAACCGACAGCCTCGTCAAAGCACTCACTGCAGAGACGATGAGCTATAAAGGTACACTCGATACGACCGCCCAGTCAGCCAACCTGAAGGTTGATTTTGACGGAGCAGCAACAAACTCTGCTTTCTCGGGTAACGCCAAGGCCACGATCACTATGGGTGCGGCTAGTGTGGCTGTAAACGGTAGTCTGCTTGTAAGTCAGGACAATACTGCATACTTCAAGATTGCCAACGCGAAGGACCTTGCTAATACCTTTACGCAGATGATGGGCGGCTCTTCGACGGCCGAGCTTGATGCCTTAATTGCGAAGGTAGACAACAAATGGATCAAGGTGAGTGCCGACAGTATGCAGGATGAGGACTCGAAGCAACAGAGTCAGTGTTTTACTGATCTTAGCAAAAAGGTTGAAGCCGACAAGAGCTATTCACGGGAAGTCCTTGATATTTACAAGAAGCAGCGCTTTGTGACCGTGAAGGAATCTCTCGGTGAGCAAGATGGCAATCTGGGCTATAAGCTCACTGTTGATCAGCAGAAGGCAAAGGCGTTCACCGCTGACTCGAAGAGTACTAAGCTATATGCCGAGTTGCAAAAGTGTAATAAGGATTTCAAGCTTGATGAAAACGAGCTCTTTAAGGGTGACGATAGTGATGTAACGACCGATGTTGAACTATGGGCAAACCAGTGGACGCATGAGCTTGCAAAGCTTAAGATCACCGGTAGTGATAAAGATGGCACAAGCAAGGCTACATTTGTTCTCAACCCAACATTCAATAAGCCTGTGTCAATCGACGCCCCAAAGAACACTGTGCCAGTCGAAGAAATTCAGAGCGACATTGAGGCACTCATGGTAAGTGCAATGGGTGGGGTATCTACTGACGACGACATGATGCAGATGGAAGAAGAGCTGATGAGTCAGGACCTCGAGCTATAATATCTGCCGCTGCCGTATCTGTTACAATAGTAAGGATATGAAGCGCTACAATCCATCTGAAATCGAACCAAAATGGCAAACAGTCTGGCAGGACCAGGCTGTTTATGCCGCTCCGACGCATCCATCGGAACGTAAATTATATGTCTCCGGCATGTTCCCATACCCTAGCGGGGCCGGTATGCATACTGGGCATGCCTTTAGTTATTCGATTGTTGATGCGATTGCGCGCTTCCACCGACAACACGGCCATGACGTACTCAACCCAATGGGTTGGGACACGTTTGGTTTGCCAGCGGAAAACTACGCTATTAAAACCGGTACACCTCCGGCTGAAGTAACAAAGACAAATATTGAGAACTTCAAAAAGCAGTTCAAGCGCATGGGCGTCAGTATCGATTGGGATCGTGAGCTCAATACGAGTGACCCTGAGTATTACCGATGGACGCAGTGGATCTTCACCAAATTCTTTGAGCGTGGCCTAGCGTATCAGAAGGATAGTATGCAGTGGTGGTGTCCTGTTGATAAGACGGTCCTTGCGAACGAGCAGGTAGAAGG
>CBIHLX010000016.1:0-13933 GCA_966210935.1 uncultured bacterium
ACCGAAGCGTGTTCGCCAGCCGCGTCGCGTAGTTATGTAATAAGCTGCGACCAGCATTTGTTCAATGGTCGAAATGGGCCAAATAAAATATCCCTCGTTGTGAGGGATATTTTGTAGGGATTAGCCCTTGCGTGGTTTGATCTCGTTACGTCCGAGGTTCTTTTTTGTCTCGACGTAGAGAGCGTGTGTGCGAGCGATTGGATCATATTTCTTTAGGCTGATCTTTTCGGTCGTGTTTTGTACGTTTTTAGTAGTGTAGTACGTACGGTGGCCGCTTAGCTCGCTAACGAGGCCAACCAATTTGCGCTTTGTATTCTTCTTTGCCATTATAAACTCACTTACGGTTGTTATATCAATCTTACCTATACTAGCATAAATTAACCGTGATTGCTAGGGGTACGGACACAAAAATGGAGCCGACGTCGGGATTTGAACCCGAGACCCCTTCCTTACCATGGAAGTGCTCTACCACTGAGCTACGTCGGCATACCTCGGACAATTGTAGCAAAACTGAGGTAAAAAACCAAGTAATGACGATTTCATATTCTTTAAGTTTAGGGTTGAAAACATCGCAACTTTTCGATACACTTATATCTGTACTTCGTGCAAATGCCGCTTTAGCTCAGCTGGTTAGAGCAGCTGTTTTGTAAACAGCAGGTCTACGGTTCGAATCCGTAAAGCGGCTCCATGTTGTTCCTATGATTTTCGTAGGCGCAACATAGATGCTGGAATCGTGTAGTGGCAATCACAGGAGACTGTAAATCTCCCGCCTTTCGGCTTCGTAGGTTCGAGTCCTACTTCCAGCACCAAAGTAAAGCCCCACCTATATGGTGGGTTTTTACTTTGGGTAATTGTACTGATCGTTAAATATGAATGTGTCCCGGAGATATAAATCTCCGGGACAGCATCCGTAAAATGCAACGGCTCGACTACTTGGGTGGGGACGCAACGAGTGTGTCGAAGAACACTCCGTTGCCTGCACTGTGCCAGAGTCGCGATAGGTACCCGACGTCTGCTTGTGTGGGCCGCACCTGTGCGACTCTCTTTCGCAGGACATCGAGGGTAAGCTCGGGGTCTGGCTTGATGTGCTGCAGGTGGCTGATGCGAGGCGCCGCCTCATGCATCTCCTGCAGTCCCTTGCTGATTGCTTGCCTCCTGCTACCGCCCTTGCGGATTGCATGACCTGCCATCATAACTCCTTCGGTGGTTGTGCGTACGAATGCGATGTTATTATAACAGAGATATAGATTTAAGTCAAAAAGCGCGCTACATGACGCGTCGCGTTTGACGAACACGACGAACAGCAGGACCTTCTGGGCTAATGAGTTTATTAGCTTTGTCGCGCAGTTCTTTAGCGAGATCTGGCTGGTCGGTGCGTTCATAGGCGTCAGCCAAGACGTTAAGTGTCTGAGGGATTGGGTCAAGCTCAACCGCCTTTTCAAGTGCTTCAATCATCTTTTTGTTGCGGCCAAGTTTCTCGTGTACCTTTGCATAGGCGATATGTCGAGCGTCGAGGTCGCCCTCTATGCTGAGTGCCTTTTCGAAAGCAAGTGATGCTTTTTCGTACGCACCCGTCTCAAGATAGATAAGGCCGACATTATGGAGGCTGCTAGCGCTCGGCTCAAGGCTTTGAGCGATTTCAAAACATTCAATAGCATCTTTGTAGGCCTGTTGTTTGGCGTACAGAATACCGAGGCGGTTGTAAGCGGTGGCGTTGCGCTCATCAATACGCAAAATTGTTAGAAGAGCCTTTTCGGCACGTAGATATTTCTTATCTTGAAGAGATTCCTGAGCGATTGACCAAAGGCGCTCAAGCTTTTCAGAAATCTTTACCGGTATATCTGCAACAACTTCACTGACAGTTTGATGTCGCAGGACAGCCCATATACCGAATGCTGCAACGATAAGAATAGCTAACATTTCAAGGTTAATTATAGCACAATCTGTGTAAGCTGGAGTTTGACATTGTGGTTAGCGTCGATTGCCTCCCGGGCTGCAAGTAGGCGCTCAAGCTGATGAATTAATCGAGGTTCGGCATGCACACTTACGCTCCGGCGAACAATCATTAAGGCGCTATCGAGAAGCTCCAGTGCTCTTTCTCGGCTGGTTGCATAATCATGAATGACCGTAATCTTTTCAAATGAAGAACCCTGGATGAACGTCCGAGCATCAGCCATGGTCTTTGCCTCACGAGCAAAGTAATCATCATCTTCGGTGAGGCGCACCATTTTAGCCGGCAAGCCGCTGGCGATAAATGCAAGCTGAGCCTGTTTTCTGGCATCGGTCACCTGTAGTGATGTGAGAAATGACGCTGTTTGCTCCTGGCTCACTGGTAGGATATTAACTTCTTGTACGCGCGAACGAATTGTCGGCAGAAGTTGCTTTGGTTGATGCGAAGTTAAGATAAAGTGAATATTATCATTAGGCTCTTCAAGTAGCTTCAGAAAGGCGTTTTGGGCGCCGTGGCTCATTCGGTCGGCATCATCGATAATCACAACCTGGCGACTTGTTTGTCGTGCTCGAGTTTGCTCGTATAGACGTCGGATAACCTCAACGCTAATCGAGCCTCGAGCGTGATCAACTTTGTCTTTAGCGTCAGTTGGTTCAATTAAGGCTATTATGGATCCGTTACCTATGGTGCGTGCAATACTCTTAAGTCCCACACCTGCGTCACCGCTAATGAGCAGCGATTGTGGGAGGTGTTCGCCCAGTCGTCGCACCAGCTTCTCGCTTTGAGGATTGAGCACTAAATTCATAGAGTGTCGTTGAAGAATTCGCTAAATTCCGGCGGGACAGGTGCTTCAAAAGTCTTGCGTAGACCACCTGGGATAGTGACTTCTAGTTTTGCAGCGTGGAGATACAGCCGATCAGCAGACTTCCCGTAAACACGGTCGCCAAGGATCGGAGTGCCGAGGTACTGCATGTGAACACGTAGCTGGTGCGTACGCCCTGTCTCGGGGCGCAGCTCGACAAGACTCAACTTATCGTTCGTTGCGAGTACCTGATACCTTGTGATAGCTGCTTTACCCTTTGAATCAACGCGGAACGTGCTAGGCGCGTTTGGATTACGACCAATCGGGAGGTCAATCTTAGCTTCAGTCTGCTTGAGCTGCCCTGCGACAACCGCCATGTACGTCTTTTTTGTCTTGCGGTCGGCAAACTGCTTCTGGAGCAGCGTCACAGTCTCAGGGTTGCGCGCACCAATCATAATACCGCTAGTGTCTCGATCAAGTCGGTGAACGATTCCCGGACGGTTGGTGTCGAGTCCAACGGTAGTATAGCGGCGGAAGAACTCTGCCACGGTAAACTCATCATTTAGAGCACCTTTAGAGTGTGTAAGCACTCCCACTGGTTTGTTAATCACAATAACATTGTCATCGAGATATACAATTGGAAGGTCATGGCCACTAAAGTCGGTTGCGTCTGGAATAGAGAGCTCAATACTATCGGCTTCGGTGACATCAAACTTTGGCGATTCGCGTACAGTGCCATTAACGCTTACATGACCGGCCTTGATATGTTTCTGCCAAGTGCTGCGTGAAATGTCCGGGTAGCGTTCAGCGAGAGTCATATCAAGGCGCTTTTTATTGCTTTTCACCATGAAGACGTACACTTCCTTGCCCTTGAATGGTAGCGCGTACGTTGTGAGGTGATCGTTAGGATTCTGGAGGACTTCACCGTCAGTATCAAGCTTCTGCGTACGGACTTGCTGGAGGATGTACGCTATATCATCTTCGGCAGTGTCATCAAATAGTACATAGAACTGCTGTTTGTTGAAGCGAAACGCAACCATTGTATTGATGGCGTTTGGGTTTGAAAATGTAATCTGCTCGATATGTCGGGGCATGTGCTCATCGGATGCCACTTTAAAACGGCGCAAGATGGCAATAATATCGGAACTTGAAACCTTAACCATTAGAGCCCCTTCGGACGGAGACCGACCGCCTGCTGCGCGCGCAGTAATGTTTCGTTTGCAGTGGTGTTCATGGCGTATTCCGATTGCTCGAGTTTGGCGAGAATCTGCGATTCGTCAACATTCGTAAGAGCCGCCTGGAAGCGCTGCAGGAAGCTGACAACTTCACTTGCGACCACCTTCTTAAAGTCACCGTAACTAGTCTGTCCTTCAAATTCCGCAATAACAACATCGAGTGATTGACCGCGCAGTAGAGCGAGAATTTCGAGCAGGTTACTAATGCCAGGCTGTGTGTCGCGGTTGAAATGGATAACACCGACATTGTCTGTAGTGGCACTCATAACTTTTTTGCCAGCCAGCACGGGGTCATCACCAAGGAAGATGACGCCGCGACCAGACTCGTCAGACTTGCTCATTTTCTTGGTTGGATCAACAAGATCTTTAATACGAAGTCCTTGATCCTTGCCGAAGAATTCGTGCTGTTTCGAAACCGACTCCGGTACGACAAAAAGGCTACCGAATTTATTGTTCATTCGCTCAGCAATATCACGGGTAAACTCGAGATGCTGAGTTTGGTCTTCACCGACGGGAACATACTTTGCATTATAGAGAAGAATATCAGCCGCCATAAGCACTGGGTAGTTAAAAAGGCCAACGCTCGTACGATCAGCGCCGATGCTGCCAGATTTGTCCTTAAACTGCGTCATACGGCTCATTTCACCAAAACCTGTAAAGCAGTCGAGAATCCAGGTTAGTTCGCTGTGTGCTGATATGTAGCTCTGACGATAAAGGTGGATATCGTCATTGTCGAGCGGCAGACCAGCTGCTACAAACAAGCGCGCATTGTGCATGATTTGATCATGGAGGGCGGTGTGGTCGATCGGGGTGGTAAAGCTATGTAGATCGGGAATGAACATATTGATCTGATACTCGCTTGAGCGAGTCTTAGCCATGTCGATCATCGGCAGCATACCACCGAAGTAGTTGCCGAGAGTGAGGTCATTATTGGCGCGGAGGCCAGTGAGGATTACAGGTTTTGTCATATCTTTCCCTATTATACAGTATGACAACAGATAAGAGCACTAGAGTCCAGAGCCGCCTGGCGACCAGTAGCCCCAGCCGCGGGTGCTTCGGGTTGGATCAATCGTAATACTTTTATCGTTCGCTTCAACAGCCGGCAGAGTATTCGGTGACGAAACAAGACGAATCAACTTATACTCTTCTCCGTTATTGCGCCAACAGTAGGCATAGTAGCTGCCGTTGCCACCACTAGCCACCTTTGGCATGGGGTTGATGTAAGACGGAACAAGACCAGCGCTTGACATGAAGCTGCTTGTGCCGGTTACACAGTTCGATCCACTAGTGGTAACCCCGTCACCAAGTGGATAGCGACCGTTTTCGGCATGGAACACGGTAATCGCCTCGTTGATGCGCACAAGGTCACTTTTGTACGTCGCAAACCGGGCACGAGCCTGACTCTCCTGATACGCTACTGTGATGACAGTTGCCAAGATGCTAATTACTATGACGACAACGATGACCTCGATGATAGTGAAGCCGGATACTTTTTGTTTTGATGCCCACATGATGTGCTTATTATACGGAGCATAAGCAAGATTCGTCAAATATTCTTAAGAAACAAAAAACACTCCCGGATGGAGAGTGCTTTTTGTAAGACAGATGTCTTAACGCTTTGAGTACTGTTCGCGCTTACGAGCAGAACGAAGACCGTATTTCTTGCGTTCTTTCTCGCGTGGGTCGCGGCGGAGAAGCTCAGCCTTCTTAAGAGTGCTGCGCAGGTCACCGTGACCAGCTGTCAGAGCCTTAGCGATAGCAAGCTTGATAGCGTCTACCTGACCAGCGAGGCCACCACCACTTACCTTTACAGTAACGTCGAATTCTTTTTGCTTACCAACGAGCGCAAGTGGATCGGTGATTTCAGCAAGAAGAGTCTTGTTTTCTGAAAGATAGGCAGCTGCAGGCTTGTCGTTAATCGTGACGGAACCCTTGCCAGTGTACAGGCGTGCGCGAGCTGTAGCAGCTTTGCGACGACCAAGACCGTAGAAGTATTTACCTTCAGCCATGATTATTTAACCTCAACTTTCTCTGGAGTCTGTGCAGTGTGAGCGTGCTCACCACCTGCAAAGATCTTCAGGCGCTTTAGGCGTTCAGCCTGGAGCTTGTTCTTAGGAAGCATACCCTTAACAGCGTTTTCGATGATTCGTTCTGGGAACTTTTCACGAACTTCTGCAAGGCTAGCGTCCTTGATACCACCAGGGAAACCTGAGTGGCGGTAGTAGATCTTACCAGTTTCTTTGTTACCAGTAACTACAGTGTCCTTAGCGTTGATAACGACAACGTAGTCGCCACCATCGATGTGCGGAGTGTAGCTTGGCTTGTACTTGCCGGTAAGGTAGGTTGCAATTTGAGTTGCAACACGACCAAGAGGTGCCTCGGCTGCATCGATAAGGATCCAGCGGCGAGATACTTCGCTTGGCTTCTGTGAGTAAGTCTTTGCATTAGCCATAATTAAGCTTTAGCCTCCTCTTTTGCTACGGCCTTAAGCTCGTCAACGAAAGCGATCGTTGCAAGCTGTGCGCCGTCGCCAACACGCAGGCGAGTACGAGTCACGCGGACGTGACCACTTGTGCGGCCTGTGAGTTGTGGAGCGATTTCGTCTACCAACTTGTAGGCAGCAGCCTGAGTTGAGAGAGCAGCAATCACCTGTCGGCGGTTGTGAAGGTCACCCTTCTTTGCCTTTGTAATAACTTTTTCGATGTAACGCGCAGTTTCTTTGGCTTTTGGCAGCGTGGTCTCAATCTTGCCGTGTTCGACAAGACTCGTCGCTAGGCCTTTCAGCAGCGCGCGGCGCTGGTCGCGTTCACGACCGAATTTGCGCCCTTTGTAACCGTGTCGATGCATGATCTAGAGTTCCAATTCTGCTAATTTATCTTTTACTTCATCAAGTGCCTTGCTACCGAAGCCCTTAAGCTCGCGAAGGTCTTGTTCGCTCAAAGTCACGAGGTCGTGAACTGTGCGGATGTTGTTGTTAACCAGTGCGTTTGCAGTACGTGCAGTCAGGTTGAGCTCTTCAATAGGAGTGTTGAGCTCGTTCGCTTCATCAGCGCTTTCCTGGCCAAGTGCAGGTGCAGATTCAACAGATGTTGAGCCAGCAAGTGCAGTGTACTGGTTTACGAGGATCGCTGCAGCTTCTTCGAATGCTTCGCGTGGGCTGAGTGAGCCATCGGTTTCAACAGTGAGGGCAAGGCGGTCAAGGTTAGTTTCCTGACCAACACGTGTACCATCAACCTTGTAACGGACACGAAGAACTGGGCTGAAGACGGCGTCGAGAGCGATCATATCGCTGTGAACACGTGATTCAGATGATTCTTCGATAGTGCGGTAGCCGCGGCCAGCGTCGACAACTAGGTCAATAACTACAGACTTTTTAGGGTCATCGATAGTTGCAATAACCTGCTCTGGGTTGATGATCTCAACGTCAGCAGTTGTCTTAATGTCGCCAGCAACGATAGCGCCAGCGCCCTTCTTTTCAAGGCGAAGTTCGACTGGCTCGTCTGAATAAGACTTAACACGAACATTCTTGAGGTTGAGCATGATGTCAACAACATCTTCCTTCACACCTTCTACGGTAGTGAATTCATGTGTTGCACCTTCGATGCGGAAAGCAACGATTGCAGCACCCTTGATGCTTGAGAGAAGTACGCGGCGGAGGCTGTTACCGAGGGTATTGCCGTATCCAGCGTGCAGTGGTTCGATCACAAACTCGGCGCTTGTAGAGCTAAGTTCGTTTACGGCAGCTAGTGCTGGATCGTGGATTACTTGTGACATTCTAATATCTCTCCTTACCCTATTTAACGTGAGTAATACTCAACGATCAGTTGCTCATTAATGTCAGCTTCAGCTTCTTCACGCTTTGGAAGACCGGTAATTTCTACAGTTACCTTCTTTGCGTCGCTCTTCATCCAAGACAATGGGCCCTGAACTGAGTTGTTAACGACGTCATCGATCTGTGAGAAGTAGCCAGACTTAGCGCTTTTTGGGCGAACAGTGATAACATCACCGACCTTGACGCGGATTGACGGAATGTCAACACGGCGGCCATTAAGCATGAAGTGACCGTGACCAACGAGCTGACGAGCAGCGCGGCGGCTGGTAGCAAAACCTGCGCGGTAAATAGTGTTATCAAGACGCAATTCGAGGAACTGGAGAAGGTTCTCACCAGCAAGACCCGGCTTGCGATCTGCTTCATTCATCAAGCGAGCGAATTGCTTTTCGAGGAGACCGTAAGTACGGCGCACCTTCTGCTTTTCGCGGAGCTGGATTGAGTAAAGACTTGGCTTGCCCTGGCGTCCATGTGCGTGCTGACCTGGAATGCCTGACTTGCGAGCCATAATTTTAACTGCTTTAGGGTGAAGCGCGTAACCTTCGCGGCGACTTTGCTTCACAATAGGCGAAGTATCTCGTGCCATAGGTTAAGCCCTCCGTGCCTTACGTGGGCGAACACCACCGTGTGGTACGCCTGTCACGTCTTTAATGCTATCAACAGTGATGTCGAAGCCGCCAAGTGCGCGGATTGCGGCATCACGGCCGAGTCCAACACCCTTAACGAATACATCGACGCTACCAAGACCATAACCGGTCTTTGCAGCTTCTGCAGCTTTTTCAGCAGCGATCTGGGCTGCGTATGCAGTACCCTTCTTGCTACCACGGAAGCCACATGCACCGGCGCTACTAGCGGTCAGTACGTTTCCTTTTTTATCTGAGAAGGTAACGATCGTATTATTGAAGGTTGCCTGGATGTGCAGCTGACCAGAAGGAACTGATCGGCGCTGCTTCTTACGAGTTGACGTTTTTGCATCTGCCATAATCTATATTCCTTTCTACGTCTTAGACGCTGCCTTCTTTTGAGTTCCACCTACGGCGACTGCCTTACCCTTACGAGTTCGTGCATTCGTACGGGTACGTTGACCGTTTACTGGAAGCCCTGCTTTGTGCCTCAGCCCGCGATACGCGTTGACGTCCTTAAGGCGCTTAATATTGTTGGTTACCAAGCGCTGAAGGTCACCCTCGACGGTGTATTCACTGTCGATGATTTCGCGAATCTTCTGTTCTTCAGCCTCGGTGAGATCTTTCACCCGAGTGGTCGGCTCAATTTTTGCCGCCGCAAGGATGGTCGATGCAAATTTCGGACCGATGCCGTAGATATACGTCAAAGCGATCTGAACTTGCTTTTCTGATGGGATAACTACCCCAGCAATTCGAGCCATGCTTAACCCTGCCTTTGCTTATTCTTAGGTTTCTTCTTGTTGATGACACGCAAGCGGCCTTTTCGGCGTACTAGCTGATCATCTGGACTGATTTTTTTGACACTCGCACGAACTTTCATGAGTGGCGTTAAACTCCAGTTTCCTTTAAATTTAATCCTTGAGGCGGAAGCTGATTCTTCCCTTCGTGAGATCGTAAGGGGTCAACTCAACTTCTACCTTATCGCCCGGTACCAAACGGATATAATGCTTGCGCATCTTCCCGCTGATGTGGGCAATAATACTATGACCATTCTCCAGTTCAACCCTAAATTGAGTATTAGGCAGTGCTTCCACTACCTTTCCGTTCAGTTTGATTACTTCCTTTTGACTCGCCATAAATTACAGTAGTTGATTATACATGAAAACGTGGCGCAAGTAAAGCACTTCAGTTTCTCGACCCTAACTGCCGAATTAAACTGTATAAGTTAATTGTCATTGTAGCGTGTCAACAACACAGCGTCAATACATGACAAAACCCCCGCCAGCTCGCATCTCTGCGATCCGTACGGGGGATATAGTATTTGTCGGTTATACCAGCTACACAGCCGCTACTGAGGCCCCCTGAGGGGCATCGTGGCTCATGTCGGGGTGTACGGGTCGATGAAGAGGTGCGCTCTTCATGCGATCTGTAATCCGCTCTCGCGCGCCCGAGAGCCGAAGCTTCTCGTTCTCGCACGCACGCCGCTCACGGAGCAGCTTTGCGTGAAGACGATCCTCGGGTGTGTCGCCGTGAAGCTCAAGGCGGCAACGATAGCTAAAAGGCTCAAGGTCGCGCTTTATCTGCTTCAACTTGGCCGTGTTTCTTGCCCGCTTTCGAGTAAGGCTCTTGAGCCGTACTACATCAACAGGCCGAATGATGATGCACAACGGAGACCACGCTGACATCGGCATTCCTTTCTTGAGGAGGTATGTGACCAACAAAATACACCGTTCAGTCTTGCTTAGTCCGAACGGTGTACGTCGTCGATCGCCAAAGATTACTTGGATATATACTGTTATACTCCTTCGATCTGCAGTTGTAAAGATATTTTTACCATTAAAATAACCCGGAAATTCTCCGGGTTATTTCGTCAGGATCATATCCTATTTGTAGTCGTCGTAGGTAACCATAAGTGCGCGTGAGTTGATCTGGCGCAGTGACTCTAGACCGACGGTCACCACAATCAGCAGACCCGTACCGCCAACAGCAAGGTTCGTTGCGTTAATGCCAAGTTGCGCAAAGATATACTCAACCGCAAACGGCATGACGGCGATCAGACCTAGTGCCAGTGATCCGAACAGAATCAAACGGTTAACGGTGCGGCTCAGGTACTTCTCGGTCTGTAGACCAGGTCGTACACCCTCGATGAAGCCGCCCTGCTTCTGGAGGTTCTCGGCAATCTCATTAGCATTGAAGACGATACCTGTATAGAAGTAGGTAAAGAGGATAACGAGGGCGAAGTACGCAACTGGGTAGATGAACGCCTCAAGTGATCCACCCGTAAAGGCACCTGGCTGAGGAGCCTGGAACCACGTGATTAGGTTATTGGCCAAAACAAGGTAATCAGGGTTGTTGCTTGCTTTTAGCACCTGGCCAACAAAGGCTGGGAGCGACAGGAATGCTACAGCGAAGATAACTGGAATCACACCGGCTGCAATCAGCTTAACCGGCAGGATGCTCTTGACGCCGCCGTAACTACTGTTTCCCTGGACACGCTTTGCGTAGTTAATAGTAATAACTCGCTGGGCTTCATTGATCTTCACAAGAATATAGAGGGCCAGGAGCGAGACGACGAGCACCCCGAGCACTACCCAGAAGGCCGTAGGATTAACAGGCAGGGTAAACCAGCCAAAGACATTAAGGCTCCCGGCAGATGTATCAATCAGTGACTGCCAGATGGTCGCCATCGTTGAAGGCAGCTGACTGATAATACCAGCAAAGATAATCAAGCTAATGCCGTTACCGATACCCTGCTCGGTCATAAGCTCACCCATCCACATCAGAAGCACGGCACCGGCAGTCATAGCACCGACAGCGACAATCCATTCTACTGGAGTAGGGTCGCTCAGGACAGTTGTGTTGCCTGCCAGCACGCTTTGGCGAAGGATGTAGATAAAGGCAATCGACTGAATAACGGCGAGTGGCACAGAGATCATACGTGTCCATTGGTTGATCTTACGGCGACCAGACTCACCGTCTTTATGCAGCTCCTCGAGCTTCGGAATAGCCTTGGTCATCAACTGCGTGATAATCGACGCTGTAATGAATGGACTAAGGCCAACAAGAACAATCGAGAAGCTCGCAAGCGCACCACCAGAAAGGAGGTTCAAGAAGCCACCAAAATCAGTACTGCTAACGACGCTGTTGATCACTTCTTTTAGCTGAGTTGGCTCGGCTAATGGCACTGGGATGTGCGCTAAAAAGCGGTAGCCAATAATAAGTCCAAGAACGATTAGCAGACGCTTCTGCATATCCTTGTTTTTAAATGATCGGAAGATGGTTTTCCAGTTCATGTCAGTCTCTATTCTGCCCTCTGTATAATAAATGCTACTTTTGTGTAGCCATAATTCAGCTATTAGTATACTACATAAAGTGTTAGAAAGTCGAAAACCCTGCCCCTTTCGCGGCAGTGCACCGCCCTGCACAACAGGCGCAAGAAGCAGGGTGCCTGTAGGCCTGCTAGACGTGCATGTGCAGTATTTTTGTAGCCAGCGCGGTGCGCGGATCGTACAAAAAATACCCGCCATAATGACGGGTATTTTGTCAGTAATCAAGAACTACTTGTCAGCTTTTTCGGCAGTCTTTGTGCTCTGCTTGATAGGTGTTGCCACCTTTTCAAACGAACCGCCGACCTTTTCGATAGCTGCCTTAACGCTCTGGCTTGCACCCTGAACCTTAAGGTTTACCTTTTCGGTCAATTCACCGCGAGCGATAACCTTTACCGTGTGGAATGGAGTCGCAATGTAACCCTGTTCGAACAGTGTAAAGTTATCTGCAGTCGCACCCTTGAAGGCGTTGAGGTGATCAAGGTAAACAACCTGGGCAGGTGTGCGAAGACTCTTGAAACCACGTGCCTTAGGAGTACGGCGAACTAGTGAACCTGAGCCACCCTGGAACATAGCGTGAAGCTTCTTACCAGTACGTGCGCCCTGACCCTTAGTACCACGACCAGCAGTCTTACCCTGACCGGCAGCGATACCGCGACCGACGCGCTTCTTATTTTTGTTAGCAGAGATTTGGAGTTCGTTGTATTTCATTACTTGTCCTCCTTCTTAGCTGCTTTCTTGGTAGGTGCGTTTAGCCACTCTTCCTTAGGAACGAGGCTCTTAAGAGCGTCGATGGTAGCGTAAGCGATGTTCACCTTGTTAGTTGAGCCAAGGCTCTTTGAAAGCATGTTGCGGATACCGGTAACACCGATGATCTGGCGAACAACACCACCGGCAATAATACCGGTACCAGGTGCTGCAGGCTTGATGAGTACGCGAGCACCTGAAAGCTTTACTTCTGCGTCGTGAGGAATAGTTTCATTCACAACTGGGATAGTAATCAGGTTCTTCTTAGCAACGTCAGTTGCTTTAGCGATAGCAGCCTGGACGTCAGCGCCCTTAGCGACACCAACACCAACCTTAGTTTTGCGGTCACCAACAACAACAAGTGCCTTAAAGCGGAAGCGGCGGCCACCCTTTACAACACGTGCAACGCGGTCGATGTTAATAACAAGCTCTTCGAACTGCTTTGGCTCAGCAGGTGTTTGGTCACGACGGTTGTCGCGGCGGCCACCCTGACGGCCATCAGTCTGGCGAGGAGCACGAGTAGCAGTAGTCTGTTCTGCCATATTAGAACTCCAGTCCTTCCTTGCGTGCAGCGTCAGCGAGAGCAGCGAGACGGCCAGCGTACTGGCGACCGTTGCGATCGAACACTACAGTAGTGATTTTAGCTTTCTTTGCCTTCTTACCGATCTCAGTACCGACAAATGCAGCCTGCTCAGCGAGTGAGCCAGTTTGCTTTGTACCGACAGTCGTAGCGGCAGCAAGTGTGTGCTGCTTTACATCGTCGATCAGCTGTGCGCTGACGTGCTTGTTTGAGATAGTAACGGTCAGGCGTGGGCGTTCAGTGGTGCCAGAAATCTTAGCACGAACGCGATTCTTACGAAGACTCTTGTTAAGGAGCTTCTTAGCGAGATCTGCTGCCATGATTACTTACCAGCCTTTCCTGCCTTGCGAAGGAGAACTTCGTCAGCATACTTAATACCCTTACCCTTGTATGGTTCAGGCTTCTTTAGTGAGCGGATTTCAGCAGCAACCTGACCAACAGCTTGCTTATCGATGCCGCTAACAGTGATCACCATCTTGTCGTTAGATACGTTAACACCTTCTGGCGCCTTGTACTTAACTTCATGGCTGAAACCGAGGCTCATAGTAAGCTCGTTGTTCTGTGTTGCAACACGGAAACCAACACCATTTACTTCTAGTTTCTTTTCGAAAGCCTTTGTCACACCCTCAACAGCGTTGAAGAGGAGTGCGCGCTGCAGACCGTGCTGCGCTTTCGCGATGCGCTCGTCATCTTTACGAGTGACGATTGCTTGTGTACCTTCGAGAGTCACAGTCACGTCGCTCAGATGTGGCACAGTTAATTCACCCTTAGGGCCCTTAACTGAGATAACATCTGAATCAACCGTGATTGTCACACCTGCAGGTACGTCAATTGGTAGTT
>CBIHLX010000017.1:0-13727 GCA_966210935.1 uncultured bacterium
CTTTTACCGTGGTCGCGAGATGGCCCACAAAGAGCTTGGGTACGTGATGATCGAAAAGATCGTTGCCCTCCTTGAGGATGAAGCTGTATTAGAGCAAAAGCCTCAGATGGCTGGTCGCAATCTGAGTGTAGTAGTAAGGAGTAAATAATGCCAAAGTTAAAGACCCACAAAGGCACCGCGAAGCGCATCAAGCTGACCAGCACTGGTAAGCTAACTCGTCGCCGCGCCTTTGGTAACCACTTGCTCGCTAAGAAGAGCAAAAGCCGCAAGCGCGCTATCAACACTAGCGCAGCCATCACTGGTGGCATGGCTAAAAACGTTAAACGAGCCCTAGGAGTATAATCACATGCGAGTAAAACGAGGTGTTGCCGCATCGGCAAAGCACAAAAAGATCTTAAAAGCTGCTAAGGGCATGCAGCACAACCGCACGCGCTCATACCGCCTTGCTAAGCAAGCCGTTATCCGTGCACTTCAGTATGCCTACCGTGACCGCCGCAACAAAAAGCGCGATCTACGTGGTCTTTGGATCACCCGCATCAACGCTGCCGCTCGCGAAAATGGCACCACTTACGGTAAGCTCATCGCTGGTCTCAAGGCTGCGAACATTGAGCTTGACCGCAAGGTTTTAGCTGAACTAGCCGTAAGCGAACCTGCAGCATTTGCCGCAGTCGTTAAAAGCGCTAAGTAATCCTATACCTACAACTAAAAATACCACTCCAATTGGGGTGGTATTTTTAGTGAACAGTCCGTCGGTAAGCCGGGTTCTGTCGTGGACGGCCATCTATCTAGCCCTTCAGTTGCCTAAAGGATCGAGCGGATAGCGACCTGCGGACGAGCAATCCTTAGTGCAGATCTCCTTGCAGCTGGCAGGGTTTACCTCCTTCGCATGTCACCATGCGCCGCTGTGAGCTCTTACCTCACTCCTTTCACCCTTACCGCAGATTGCTCCGCGGCGGTATCGTTTCTGTGGCACTTTCCCTAGGGTCACCCCCGGTCGCCGTTAGCGACTGCCATGCTCTACGCTGCCCGGACTTTCCTCTTGTCTTATCAACAAGCGACCGTCTAACGAACTGTCTATACGTTATTATACCTTACTTACGAGCGTGCGCGTTGAGAATCTTGTTGACCATACCATCGGCCAGCTGATTGAACTCTCGTCTTACGTGCGTAAAAGTTACTTTTTCAAAGTGCATCACTAGCTCTTTGATACGCTCATGGATTGGCCATAGTTCTCGATTTTTGATGGTGTATATTCCTTTGAGCTGATTGACAACCAGCATACTATCAACCCGAAAATCAACCGTTTTCATGTTCATTTCCAATGCCTTCTCAAGCCCCAATCGAACCCCATGATATTCCGCCTGATTATTGGTGGTAATACCCAAGTACATGCCACCTTCATGAAGAACATGTTCATATTGGTTCATAATGACAAAGCCGGACGCTGATGGTCCGGGATTACCGCGCGATCCCCCGTCAGAATAAATAATAACGTGAGTAACGTCAGATGTTTCTTTTACTACGTTGCTGCCAATCAGGACATTTTCTTTCACGGCCGGGATGTTCTGCTGCGAAATACCTAATAGCAGTCGCGTTGATTCTGTAAGCGTCTCCTGGTGTATCGAAGACATCGTTTTCCAGAGGTAGTGGTCATAATTTTGGCTTAATTTTAACTTCGTTGTATGATTATCAACTCCTACTAAATACAGAATAAAGACGTACTGAATATCACGGTCATCGTGATCAATATAGGTTAAGACATCGTACAACTGAGCCGCTTTGATCGCCACCCCCAGCTCAGATTGGATGTGGCGCTGCAACGCATCCTCAGGCTGCTCGCCGTAGTCAAGATTCCCACCGGGCAGCTCATATTTACCAAGAATGGTCGGTCGTCCACTGGCGCGGCGAATGAGGAGCGTCTTTTGTTTGTCACTGACAATGGCTCGAACGGCGATTCTCTGCTGCATCGTACCCTCAGTATATCATTTATGCTTAGCGCCAACCCGTCCGACAATCTACAGGGGCCGCTTAAAATATTTCTTATTGATGCTTGAGGCAACCGCCGCCGAACCTAGCAAACCAATAGTTGCCATAATAAGGCTTGTTGTCACGCCGAATCCCGAAAAGTACTTAAAGGAAATTGTAATCACCGTCAGGACCAGAAAGAACGAGGCGTTACCCAATAGATGCCTGTTCTGAGACATGACGCTGAGATAGAAAATACCTAACACCCCCAAAAGAAGTCCGATAAGCCACAGAGACCCGTAGTCACCAAAGCTTGAAATATACATAGCAATCAGCGCCAAAAATGCAGCAAACGCGTCAAATGCGCGACGCGCACCCTCTCGCCCCCGACTTAGCTGCGTGACAACTCGCGTTGCATACGCAAGCAAGCCAGCCGAACCCACTAAGACTAGCGACCACACATCACCCGGCGCATCCGTATCCTTCAAAAGTCCAAAGAGTAATGCGGGAAAAGCCGCTACTGAGAAAAGAACGCCCATTAACAATGTTAGATCTCTTCGGATGAGCCTATCAAAAGCCAGATGCAGCCCACCTACGACAGCCAAAGTGATTGCGCCAGCAACGAAGTTTATCTCTCCAAAACCGCCTACCAACTGATTGCTAATAATATAACCGCCCGTTACTACGGAAAGTGAGCCTGTCAGAAGCAATGCGTTAATTAAACCCCTTTTAACATCTGTCTGCTTATTGTCCTTGATAAGATAATAAGCAGCAGCCCATAGCATCATACCGATGCCCGCACTTAAGAAGACGTGGAGCGTAATCGTATCGCCAGTACTATCCCATGATTGGGCAATGATTGACAGGAGTGCTGAATACAGCACAATACCAGCAACATAGAACATTATGTCAACAGCCGAAAGCCTCTCTGACTTACGCACACCTTCTTCTACGGCAGCCTCTACTGGCACAAGTGCCGGCTCATGAATAAAGGACTTGATATCGCTCTCTGTAATAAGACCCGTGCGCAAGCCTTCTTGTATCTGTGTGATTATTTCTTCTCTACTGTTCATAACCTACCCATCCTAAAAACTTTATGCCCTGAGAGTAATACGATTTACTCATCGTTAACTCAACTTCTTTCTTTTTTGCACCATCCTTCAAGTACCATCCGTCATCTCGATCGCTCCAAAAAAGAAACCCACTGCTTGAACCTTCGCGCGTTAGCGTATAGCCATCGGGCGACTGAGACGAGGAATCTAACCGATAGCGCTGCGCTTCATCAAGCGTAATACTGCGAGTGGCGTTAGTTGAGGCATCGTAATAACGTAATTGCGCTAGCTGATCGTAGTAACTGGACTTCGGTGAATCCGCATCCGTGTTTTCGACTACGCGACCACTGCTATCTAGTGAATAGTCATTTTTACAGCGATAATCGTCACACACAGAATACACAAAATCATATTTAGGATTCGCCAAGAGGCGTGGTATGTATATAAGCCCCGCCGCAATGATGATAATCGCGACTGGTATCGAAAATAAAAGTAATAGATCTTTTAGCGGACTGTTAGCGGTAGGCTGTTGATGAGTTGTTTTTGGCATATGTTTCTTTTTACTGTTTGACATGATTGTAGCATAGCTAAAGGCCTATTTCTTCATTTCGCACCATGATTTCAATCAAAAAAGTCCTCCCCGGGACTCCCTACAAGAACATCGATTTATGGTCGGGATGACAAGACTTGAACTTGCGACCTCACGGCCCCCAGCCGTGCGCGCTACCAGCTGCGCCACACCCCGATTTTTGATACCAAAAGTCCCAGCAGACTACTGTCGACGCTTGATATTCCCCGCCGTATGGACAGGTGGGTGCTCGCAAAACGCTACCACGGTAGTGAATAATTTAAAGCTCCCTAATCAATATGATATTCAGGAAAATCATATACGCCTAGGTGTCTCCTGGGACATTCTTATTATAGCATCTTCTCTCTTAAGAAGTGCCGAAGATGCGAGTAAAAAGATCAACAAAGAAGTCGATTGACTGCCCCATAAAAGCGCCTATCAGCGAGCTTGCGGCCAGTACAATAATCAGGATAACAATAATACCCAGTCGCTCAATTGCCTCCATGCCGCGGCGGATAAATTCTGGCGCCAGCGCATAGAGAACGCGCGAGCCGTCGAGCGGTGGAATTGGCAGCATATTGAAAATAAAGAAGCCCAAGTTAACAACGACGGCAATCATCAAAATCTCTCCCAACAACCCAGCGTTCAGGCCCCCAACTAACACGTACGCACCATAAGCTACGAAAGCAATAATCAAGTTAGTTAGCGGCCCAGCGACCGCCACCAGCGCGGCGCCCCACTCGTCATAGCGCACGCGATCCGGGTTAAACGGCACAGGCTTAGCGCCACCAAAAATTGGACCGCCAACAATCGCCAACATCACCGGTAGCAGGATCGTCAAAATCGGATCAATATGCTTAATAGGATTGAGCGTCAGACGACCTTGTAACTTTGCCGTATCATCGCCAAGCCAGTAGCCCATAAAGGCGTGCATCGCTTCGTGAAGGGTCATCGACAGCAAAACTACCCCGATGACTATTGCTATATATCCAATATCCATGTGCCTTTATTATAGCAGCTTGCGCTTCCCTGTTGCCTATCTTGACGGATTTCCTGAAAAAAGGTACACTGATAAAGATTGTAAAAAATAAGTGGAAGTAATAAACCATGGCAGCACGATGTGAACTCACCGGTAAGGGCAAGCAGTTTGGCCACAATGTCAGCTTCTCTTTGCGTCGCACCAAGCGCGTCTTTAAGCCTAACCTTCAGAAGAAAACCTTCGAAGTTGATGGCCAGAAAGTCACGATGACCCTTTCAACCCAGGCAATTCGTACGCTTAAGAAAAAAGGCATTCTCGCCAAGGCTAACTAAGCCTGACACCATTAAAAAATCCCTCGTCAGAGGGATTTTTTATATACATGCACCCTATCGGGTGTCGCCCGCTAGCTGCGAGCGACAACAACAGTCGTCAGCACTTCTGGGAGACCGGCGGCAGACTTCAGCTTGTACTTGGCAACTGACTCGACAGGAGCGGCCAGCTCTTTCGTGAAGACTTCCACGTCATCCTGTGGCACCTCGTAGCTAAGCGCGCTATCGGCGTAATGTATTGGAATAACCACCTTTGGACCAATATGGCGCGTTAGTGTGGCTGCGCTAGTCGCATCAAGCGTATAACCACCACCCCCAACAGGGACAAGAAGAATATCAACCACACCTAGGGCCTCAAGCTGATCATCGCTTAAAGTTGCGTCAATATTACCGAGTAGCGCAATTCGCACATCACCAACTTCAATACGATAGATAGTCGCACGTTTCTCATCTTGCTCGGTGTCGATGTGACGCTGTGCGGCTACACCACGAATCGAGAAGTCGCCGACCTCGTACTCACCCGGACCCTCAAGCACTAGTCGCGCTGCAGGGTCATTAAGCAAAAAACGAGCTTCAGTCGCTAGCTCAACTGCGTCCTTAACCGACAAATCCTTAAGGCCAACAAGTGACACCTTAGGGTCAATAACGAGGCTGGTTTTTTTAGTCGTAACGACAATACCATTGCCACCTTTGTATTCAATATCAAACATCTCTTCTCCTTCGACTAGCTTTTCAGAATATTATCGGCATCACTCAGGACTGCGTGTTTGCCGCCCAAGATCTCTGTAATAAATTTATCACGAACACTCAAGCGATAGTAGAACTCATCATAGGTCAGCACGGCGTAGTTCAGCTCACGTGACTCAATACTCTCAATGTCCTTAATCACTGTCTTCACGCGTGTACCGGCAAGTTCACCAACCAGCAGCAGGTCTACGCTACTTGCAGATCCCTTGACGAGCACGCCGGCCGCAACCGCTAAACGCAGTCCAGGCAGCGCCACAACGCGCCCCTCCCAGTCGGCCTGCTGAACCTTGCTGACACTAGCTTCAATCTTTTCGTCGGCAAAAATAGCTCGAAATGGCACATAGTATTCATAGCGCTGGTTTACTTCATAGTAAAGCTTGTTGTCGGCACTATCACTCGTAATAATCCCCACCTCAAGCATATTCGATAACTCACGGCGAACGGAATTAATCTGCTCATCAATAAGACGAGTAATTTCTCGCACATAGAACGATTTACCTGGATTGTTCAGGAAAAGGTGGAGTAATTTTACTCGGGTTTTTGAGCCAAATAGTGCGTCGATCAATGTAATTCCTCGGATAACTTTCGTGTTCTATGATAGCACGAAGCATGATCACTTGGCGAGCTTTTGACGCAAGAATGTATACGCCTCGTCCAGAGGTAGCCAGGTGATGTGCGAATTACGACGAAGCCACGTGAGCTGGCGCTTCGCGAGACGCCAGTCAAGAATGACGAACTTCTGCTTTACTTCTTCTAACGTTAGTTCGCCTTCTAGGTAATGACGTACGAGCGGATAGATATTGCCCGTCATAGCCTCACTATCCCAACCATACTTTTTGCCCAACATAGTCGCTTCTTCCACAACACCATCGTCAAATAATTGTTCAGCCCTACCTTCAATTCTCGCTCGCAATACCTCACGATCCGTGGCAATTCCAACAATAATACAGTTATCGATTGGCTTACGCCGTCGTTCGTCATTAACGCCCTCTTGCTCAATCGCACGAATTAAGTAGCGCTTATTTTTATCATTCTCCGGTAGAGATATGTTGTGATTGATGCAATACTCCCGCAACTCATCGATCGTTAGCTGTTCAAGCACCAGACGACGCTCTGGGTCGGCACGAGGGCCAAAATGATAATCATACAACACCGCATCCACATATAGTCCGGTACCTCCGACCAAGAATGGCACATGTCCGCGCGCCCGAATCTCCTCGATCTTCTGAAGAGCATACAGCTTAAAATCGGCGGCACTAAACAACTCACCGGGCTCTGCCAAATCCAACCCCCAATGTGGAACACGTGCCCGCTCTTCGGCCGTCGGCTTAGCGGTGCCGATATCCATCCCCGTGTAAATGGCCCGCGAATCAGCCGAAATAATCTCGCCGCCAATTTGCTCAGCAAGACGAATCGCCAGGCCCGTTTTGCCGCTCGCCGTTGGGCCAGCAATCACGACCAGTGGCAACTTATCGCTCACGGAAACTCCATCGCTTTGCTGCAAAGTCATCAACAATAAAGTTCGTGCAGGTCACCCCTTCGCCCTTCAGTAACTGCTCCTGAATCTCACGCCCGCCATGAAAGCCAGACGCTAACCCACCAAAGCGGTTAACGAGCCGATGCCATGGCAGTTCTTGCGGACCATAGTGGGCAATTCCGCCCACTATACGACTTGCCGTCGCCTGCCCCGCAAGTGCAGCCAGATCGCCATACGTCGTCACGAAGCCGGCCGGCACTTGGGCCATCAGCTCATAGACTCTTTGTGCAAAGGCTGCGTTTGTCATGGCTACAGTTGCTGTAAATAGGCCGCCAAGTTATCAAGTGCCACCTTTTCTTCACCGGTCTGCGTACGGACACTCACTTCACGAGATTCTTTATCTTTCGGACCAACGATCAGCTGAACTGGAATCTTCCAAGTCGTTGCTTCACGAATCTTCTTACCAAGGCTCTCGTTACGATCGTCCCGTGTAAAGCGAAGTTCATTATACTTAACCGGCTGCATGAGTACTGCACTAGAGAGAACAGCCTCAATCTCTTCGACATAATCAAGCACGGTGTCGTTAATAGTCAGAATACGCACCTGCTCTGGCGCTGCCCATAGCGGGAACCAGCCAGCCGTATGCTCAATAAACACACTCAGGAACCGCTCGATCGAGCCAAGCAGTGCACAGTGAATCATCACCGGGCGCTGCGCCGAACTGTCGGCATCAGTGTATTCAAGGCCGAAGCGTTCCGGCTGCACGAAGTCGAGCTGCACAGTTGCCACTTGATGCTCACGACCAATCGCGTCTGTTGCCATAAAATCGATCTTTGGGCCATAAAAGGCAGCTTCACCCTCCTGTTCAAAATAGTCGAGCTCATTTGCAATAACCGCCGCCTTTAGCTGCTGCTGCGCCGATTCCCAGAGTGTCAGATCGCCCAGGTAACCTTCACCCTCGTCGCGGTAGCTGAGGCGTACGCGCAGCTTCATGCCGATTGAATCGTACAATTCACGAGCACTCGCGAGCAAACCATTAATCTCACCCTCGATCTGATCCTGGCGGCAGAAAACATGACTATCATCCTGCGTTAGCGATCGGACGCGGTTCAAGCCGCCCAGCTCACCAGTCTTCTCGTCACGGTAATCAGTCGTCGTTTCCAAGAAGCGCACTGGCATATCTTTGTAGCTCCGTGGGCGTGAGGCGAAAATCTGCGTATGGTGCGGGCAGTTCATCGGCTTCAGCGCCATTTTGTCGCTCGTCTCCTGACTCGTTACAAGGAAGAGTTCACCGCCAAACTTCGCCCAGTGACCAGAGGTTTCGTAGAGATCTTTCTTGGTAATATGCGGAGTCCAGACCTTCTGGAAGCCATGCGCCTGACGCAGCTGATTAGAATACTGAGCGACAATGTCACGGAGCACCGTGCCACGAGGCGTAAAGAGCGGCAAACCGACACCAACAAGCTGCGATACGGTATAGAGGTCAAGCTCCTTGCCGAGCTTACGATGGTCACGTAACTTCGCCTGCTCGAGGCGCTCGAGGTATGAATCGAGCTCCTCCTGGGTTGCAAAAGCGACACCGTACAGACGCTGCATCTGCGGATTCGTCTCCTTGCCGCGCCAGTAAGCGCCGGCCACGCGCAGTAACTTGAAGGCACCAACATCCTTAGTATTTGCAACATGCGGACCACGACATAGGTCAACGAACTTACCATTCTTATAAAATGAAACCTTCTCAACCGCAGCATCACCGCCCGCGGCTAGACCGAGTTCATCGACGTCCAAATCCTTGGCGACCGTTGTGCCAGAGCGTTTCAAGTCGTTGAGTAATTCCTCTTTGTATGGCTGGTCATTCTCGCGTGCCCACTCGATCGCCTGGTCGATCGGCATTTCAAAACGCTCGAAATCATCTCCGTACTCAATAATGCCCCGCATAATCTTCTCAATTTTCGCAAAGTTGGCTTCACTAATCTTCTTCTCGCCAAGATCGATATCGTAGTAGAAACCGTTCTCTACCACCGGTCCCACACCAAACTTTGCCTCGGGCCATAATTTCTGAACAGCAGCAGCGGTAATGTGCGCGAGACTGTGGCGCATTGCGTGTAGTTGTTCGTCGTTCATATCGTACTCCTTATGTAGTTATAAAAATAAAAACATGCGATAGTCGAATTTAAAGGCTTAAATCCATCGATCGCATGTCTCGGACCCTGATTCGGGCGGTTCCACCGGACTTCCTTGTGTATTATCCATCAACAAGGCACTTATGAGGCAGCGTTACGTACGCTACCACGACCCACGGAACTCGGCAGGTGGTTAAGCTGCGTCAACGTTCACTTTTATTCTATATGCTCACCCCAGTTATTGCAACGCCCTGCCCCATCTGATATAGTTAATAAAGTTCCGGTAACACGGGCGATTAGCTCATTTGGCTAGAGCGCCACATTGACGTTGTGGAGGTGATAGGTTCGAATCCTATATCGCCCACCAAGAATTTATAATAGACCATCCTGCGATGGTCTATTTTTTATCACCATCTTAACGCGGCGGAATTTGCACACTGCTACGCTCGGGCGTGGCAACCGGAGCCGCTGGCACAGCGGAGACTGGGACCGGGCTGAGCGGCGACGACACCGGAGGCACTGCTGGCTGCGCGGCAACCGGAGTAACAACTGGAGCGACAGTTGCGGATGGTTGAGGCTGAGCCGATTCCTGTGACCGCGGCTGTGCGATGAAGTCACCAGTAGTCTGCTGCTGCAGTGCGCCACCACTCAGTACCTGCCTGGTAGCATTGGCAATGCCAGCAACCATTTCAGTACCACTTACATTATCAGCCCGACTACGTAACGGCACTCCATAAAACCCAGCGATACGCTGCGCTTCGTCAGCCAGCGGCGCCTTATTGAGGCCACTTAAATTAAATCCATTAACTGAAACTCCACCACTACTGCGCTTACTTGTCGCAAGCATCACCTGACTATTATCGTTTAGTAATACATACAGAACACTCGTACGCTCGTGAGTCGTTGTCTGATTACCATCTGCACCGGTATCAGTCCGTAGTGTATCCGAAGTATCAAGATTGACCGAAATGATCCGGCTGGCATCAAAACTAAGGCGCGTTTCCTTGCCGCTAATAATTCGCTTCGTCACGACTTCAGATAGACCCTGGCGACGCAGAACCATATGGCGATTTACAGCCGTGAAAACGATCACGCCACCCAGCGCCATGATGCCGGCGGCGACTACAGCCCACCACCACGCAATACTCACCAGATGCAACATCACCCACCCAAGCGCACCCAGACCGCCGAGAGTGAGCATTGCACCGATCGCAACACTCACCATTCCACTTTCATTTACTTCCCATTGTTCACTGTTTGTTTCTACTATTTTCATATAGTCTCATCTTAGCATGTCGCCCAGATGGACTTTTCCCCACAGGCTGCACCAGTTTTCCACTAGCATTATAACCAGCGCTTAACTCTATATATATCGTTTATGATATACGTGTCTAAATAGTGTTCTATTGACAATATTTGTTGCTTATGCTAATATAAAACCATGGCTACAAAACCAGACATGAAACCGTCGGCCCTCTCGAAATTCAATCTTGGATATGAGTTCGACAAAAGCTGGCACGAAGCAAAAAAGGAAGTCCGCGTTCGAACCGACCGCGATTAATCCGCTTCTTCATTTTGACCCCTACCCGACACCCCGTTTTACAAGGGGTGTCTTTTTATCCCCACTTTTCCTCCTACTTATCCACTAGCATTTTGAATAGCTGTATGACAATATATAGACATGTTTTGCATTAATTGTTTTCATTCTAGCACCCAGGTGACCAATTCACGCCCAAATAAAAAGCAGCCGTTTATTTGGCGACGACGCAGCTGTCCTCAGTGCGGCACGGTCTTTACCACTACCGAACGCCCATCTCTCGCCCACAATCAGACAATTCATCTGCCCTCTGGAGACACGACACCCTTTAATATTGGCAAGCTTATCATTAGCCTCTCTCGAGCATTTCAGCACAATCCAGTTGACGCCGAATATGCCACCCTTGAGCTAGCGCAGACGATTGAAGCCATCTTGGTCACCGAAATAAAAACAATCACCTCAGAGGATATTGAGGTGACCTCCCATCAAGTCTTGAAACGCTACGACGAGCTAGCAGCCATGCAGTACGCCGCACAGCACCAACTTATCACTTCTTCGAAGAAGCGCGGGCGACCTTCGCTGCACGAGCGCGGGCGACCGACTGATGCGTCCCCTTCTCGGTAACATCAAACGTATCAAGATACTTCGCAAGCAACAGATGTGTTTGAGCATTAAAAGCAGCCGACGCACTATAGGCGATAGCGGTCACTGGCATCAGGAACCACTGCAGGACCATACCGATAGTTCGGTGGCGCTTGTAGCGCTCTGGGCGCGGTGGCAACATCTTAAAGCTTAGGAAGACAGTAATAATAAGACCAATGAGCGCCACCTGCTGAATGCCACTAACAATCTCTGGCAGCTGATGCGCGGCGATATCCTGCGCCGAGCGACTATTAACCAAAAGTGGCACCCATCCACCGACGGCCACAAGGATCGACATACTTGCAAGGGTCACATGACCATCGAGAAGTCGGACAAAACGCCCAATGCCACCCATCAATGGCACATTGCGACGGCGCGTAAAGACGCGAGTTGCAACGTATGGCACATCCGACGCTCCGTACGCCCAGCGACGAAGCTGCTTGAACTGCGCTTTGAGCGTCTTTGTGTATGTGTCTGACAGTACGGCATCTTGATAAATCGGCACATAAATAGGTGTCACAAAATAGTTACCACCAAAGTAGAAGTAACTCCTCCAGTACTGATGGCCATCCTCAACAATACTTCGTGTACTCCAGAAGTCCATCTCAACTAATGCGTCCATAGGCTGGGAGTGTGAGGCGAAGTTACGTAGCGTATGTGGTCGCATTGAGCTAATAATGTTCCAGAAGGAATTACCCGTAGCTACGACACGCATCGGTGCTGGCGCATCCCAAATATTATTAAGGAACAGCGCCACTGGCTGATACGCCAGGTGCTTACGGTCCTCGTGTACAATGTACTCGTAGGTTAAGTAGTCAAAGTATGTCTCATGCGGACGGTTATCGCTATCGAGAGTTGTGACAATCACATCTTTGTGGGCAATATTTTGCTTATCGAGCCATGTCTGCAAAAAACGTCCCGCAAACGTGATGTTACCGCCCTTACCCACTACTTCATTTGGCAAATCGCCTGGGTGCTTTACGATATGGAACGCCTTAAAGGTAGAACCAAACTTCTTTTTAAGCGCCTTCGCCGTTGCCTCAATATCCTTACCGCCACGCTCCTCGTACGCCAATACGACAATCAGATGCTTATTGTCGTACGTAGTTGCTGCAACTGATTGAATTGTTGGCTCAAGCACCTCGTACGACTCGTTGTAGGCCGCAATAATAACTGCGTTGTAGAGAGATGATGGGCGCGGGAAAACATATGGGTCGTCAGCAGCTGACACTAGGCGAAGATTCTCCTTGTGCGCTTCATACCCAAACTCGTCCGAACGGTCGGTCTTCAACGCCTCGTAGCTTTGAGTCGGCTGCTCAAGCTGCTCGAGTCGGGCCGCCCAGTCAACCTGCTGCGCTCGGTCGAGGCGCGTTCGCCCTTGAATAGTATGGATCGCGATACCAACCGCTTTTACAAGTACCGTAATAATCACAAACAGAAGATAAATGGCAGCCAGCAGCGGACTAAAAATTGAAAGTACTACTAGTAGTATCAACATGCCATAGCTCAAGATAGCCGGTAGCATTTCAAAGAAGCGGTAGGTGCGCGTTCGCTTCCCCATTGGCAGCTCTAAGTCGATCATACTAGCGGAAGGCAACCCTTAGGACAGCCGCAGTCAGAACCCAGCCGATTAACAGCAGTAGCAAGCTCAGCCAAATAAAGAACAGAGCCAGCTGTCGACGTTCAAGAACATAAAACTTAACGGCAATTGTCGTATTAATAATGGCTACGATGAGACCAAAGCCGATAAATGACAAGAGATAGTACCACTTTTCACGGTAGAAGTTAGTCTCTCCATAGGCTGTATAGTGGACCGCCACTTGCAGGTCGCTCGGCTGCAATGAGAGGGCAACAAAAATACAGTAGGCAATCGACGCCAACACCAAACCCGCAAGCAAAAGCAACACAGGCCGGTCGGCGATAATAAGTTTGATAGCGCGAGCAATAGTATCTTTCATAATAACTTGGTGCGGGTACAGAGAATCGAACTCTGCTCTCAACCTTGGGAAGGTTGCATATTAGCCACTATACGATACCCGCGTATCGATGTGGAGCCGCTGACCGGATTTGAACCGGTGACCTACGCTTTACGAAAGCGCCGCTCTACCAGCTGAGCTACAGCGGCAATCAGACGATCTCTGCTATTATACCACTCTGCTTGTCGAAATTAAAAGCCGCCCACCTGTTGCCATAGGGGTGAAAAACTGCTATTATACGAAGGTTCGCGAATTATGCGCTCGTAGTGAAGTTGGCCTATCACGCCTCCCTGTCACGGAGGAGATCGCCGGTTCGAATCCGGTCGGGCGCGCCA
>CBIHLX010000018.1:0-13680 GCA_966210935.1 uncultured bacterium
GAGGAGCGGGCACTGCAAAAGCAGGAAGCGCAGGCTATCGGCCGAATACTGATCCATCAGCTCAGTCGGGTCGGTGTAATTGCCGTAGCTCTTGCTCATTTTGCGGCCGTCATTGCCGGCGACATTACCGGTTACGATAACATTCTTGAACGAGTTTTCACCGAATAGCGCCACGCTCATGGCATGCATATAGTAGAACCACGCACGGACCTGGCCGATATACTCCACGATAAAATCACCTGGGAAGTTTTGCTCAAACTTCAACTTATTCTCAAACGGATAGTGGAACTGGGCAAATGGCATACTGCCCGCCTCGAACCAACTGTCCATCACCTTATCAATACGTGTATACGTAACGCCATTGATCTCAAAAGTAATATCATCGACCCATGGGCGGTGATAGTCGTCGAGCTCGACACCACTCAGCTCTTTCAGCTCGGCGTAGCTCCCCACGACCTTGACATGCGTCTGGCCGTCTTTGTCGGTCCCCTTCCAAACTGGCATCGCCGTCGCCCAGAAACGGTCCCGCGAGAGGTTCCAGTCCGGCGCCTGCTCAATAGTCTTTGCGAAACGGCCGTTCTTGACATGCTCTGGGAACCAATTGATGCTGCCGTTCTTTTCGAGCATTTCTTCGCGTTGCTCGTCGATATCCATAAACCAGCTCGGGTGCGCACGGTACATCAATTTCGTACCACAACGGTGACAGTGCGGGTAACTGTGGCGGATGTAGTCGATTTTCCAAACGATATCACGCTCTTTCAACTCCTTGGCGATAGTCTTGTTAATCTCCCAGACATTGCGACCCTTCCAGTCACTCTCGGTAAAGATGCCGTTTTCATCAATCGTATGGACCACCGGTACTTTATTCTTACGCGCCAAATCGAAGTCCTCTTCACCGTAGGCTGGAGCGATGTGAACAATTCCTGTACCCGATTCGGTTGTTACGTAGTCGGCTGCCCAAATTTTGTGTGCGTTGTCACCACGGTCGACTCCCAGAAGTGGACGATACGTTTTACCAACCAGTTCACTACCCTTTAGCTCGCGCACAACACGGTACTGTAACGACTGATGCTTTTCATCTGTCAGCACTTTTTCTACCAATTCCTTAGCTAGAATAATTGCCTCGCCCTCAAGCTCTACCTCGACATACACAAAATCTTTGTTCACCGCCAAGGCCGTATTAGCTGGCAGTGTCCATGGTGTTGTTGTCCATGCCAAAAGCGAAGCCTCGCTATCGGCTAGTTTAAACTTCACATACACGCTTGGATCAGTCACGTCTTGATACGCACCGGCATCCATGGTTACTTCGGCCTTTGAAAGTGGTGTTGCATCCAGCGTGCAGTACATGAGCACCTTTTCGCCTTCGTAGATCTTGCCCTTTTCATACAGGGTCTTAAACGCCCACCAGACACTCTCCATGTACTCTTTATCCATGGTCTTGTACGCGCCCTTAAAGTCCACCCAGCGACCGATACGGTCAATCGTATCTTCCCATAAGCTACTGGTCTGCACCATATTCTCACGACAGGCAATGATGTACTTTTCAATACCGTAATTGATCACCTCTTCACGAGAGTTGATGCCGAGCTTCTTTTCGGTGTAGCGCTCCGCTGGCAGACCATGACAGTCCCAGCCCCAGACACGCTCGACGCGCTTGCCTTTCATCGTTTGGTAGCGCGGTACGACGTCTTTAACGATTGAGCTTAAGAGCGTTCCGTGATGAGGTACACCCGAAATAAACGGAGGACCGTCATAAAACACATATGAATTATCGACCGGTCGCTGCTCGATCGACTTTTCAAATGTTTTATTTTTCTTCCACTGCTGTACCAGATCTTTTTCATATTCGAGTGCGCGGCGGCGTGTATTGGCTTTGAACTTCATTTTGTTCCTTTCTTTAAAAAACAAAAAATCCCTTTTTAGTCACTGGAATCCGCATATCGCGGACGGTACCATCCAGTTTCTAAAAAGAGATTCTTCTTAGCGCTTAGTTGTTCGCCTTAACGCAGCGTACGCGTCGGGGTCTACTGGCCTAACGGCTTTCTTCCCGAAACATTCGCGGGTGATAACCGCTCATCTATCCGTGAGATAGAAAGTCTCTATCTGCTATATTACACTTTTTTAGGAGGTAATGGAAGGAACGGGCTAGTGCGTCTTCGGTATGTATCCCACCCTTTCCGCTCACTGAGGCGCTTTTCAGCCAAGGGCACACCCGAAACAAACAACAGCAGGTACGTTATGGTGAGTGGACTGACGACTGTCAACCATCCATAAGGCACGCCAAGTGCAATTATCCATATACCCCACCATTGAACCGCCTCGCCAAAATAATTTGGATGTCGGGTATAGCGCCATAAGCCAGTGGTCATAAGCACCCCCCGATTACGTGGGTTACGTAGATGCTTTTTAAGCTGCGCATCACCGACCGATTCAAATATAAACCCAATCGACCAGACTATTATGCCTAGGTAAGTGAGTGCACTCACGCTGGACACGTCCGATAAATTAACCACGATAACGACAAGTGCCACCACTAGCCCGAGAATACCCTGAGCAAGAAATACGCGCACATAAGCGTTAAGCTGCCCTCTCCCCTTCCATCCAGCACGCATTGCTACATAGCGGGCATCTTCCGGCGCCCTCCTAAGCCGAACTAAAATATGGTAACTCAATCGGCAACCCCAAATACACACAAGTGCCGTCGTCACAAGCTGCAACATCCCGGCCACGCCTAAGGCATAGCTCACCACCGCCGCAACAATAAAGATACCGCCCCAAGCTACATCTGCAATATCCAATCGATGGATCCTCAGGTAGACCATGAAGACTATCGTGACATACACCAGCGCGCTGACCGCAGTAATAGCCAGCGCCAACACATCCATACTACAGACTCAGCCATTCGGTCAGAATGAGATACGCGGCCGTTGCGGCCGTTGACGTAACGAAGACACCCCACACCATGTCCACCACTACGACCCTCTTGGACCATTGCTGCAAGGTGGCTAAGTTCGTCAAATCATAGGTGGCATACGCCACGAGACCAAACAGTGCGCCATACCCCATGGCCGCCAGCACACTTGCTTGCCGCAACGCTGGCTCCACCACAAAAGCAACCACCCCTATAACGTAAAGAATGTAAAAAGCAACCGCTGCTGAAAAATTAGGTACCTTCAGGAGTAGCGAACCAAGCTCTTTTTTGTAAAACGAACTTGATAACTTAAGCCATACAGCATCAATGACTGCAAATATGACAGCGACTACAACAAACGCAAGTATAAATTCCATCATGACCTACACAAACAGGCTTTCGCCAAATTTAAGGAAAACCAATGCTGTCAGAAGGACGATCCAGCTGGCAACCACAAGCTTATCAAAGTCCTTATCTAAGAACACCTGGATACGCGCATTTAGCCCCTTGGAGAAGCCCCAGATATTTTCACGCAGCGCGTAGCGTGTGATCGTTTCAAACAAAATAGTCGTCGCGAAGGTAATCACCAGGCACCACGGGCACAACACCTGAATATCGTAGACGCTGTTAAAGAATAGCCAGTAAGCAAACGCAAGCCCCAGGCCATAACTAACGTGCACAGCCCGCCAAAACCAGCGTGGCATTTTCGCACCGGCCAACGCCATCACTGCTACGGTAATAACAACTGGGTAGGCCATGAGGCCAATATACATATTTGGAAAGCCAAACACACTCGACTGCCACGTCTGCATGACGGTCGAACAGTTCATGACAAGATTAAATGAGCATGACAACGTTGCGTCGGGGTTTTCAAGGAGATGAATCTTCTCAACAGATAGGATAAAACTGACAATCAAGCCAATAATACCAAAGCCAAGCATCGTCCCGAATATCCATTTATGGGATCGTGATAATACTGCGCTAGTTTTAAGCATAATAACTCACCTCTCCAATCGTTGGCAGCGGGCGTCCGCGCCATAAGTTCTGCATTATCCCGTCATCACTAAGGGCAACGACTGAAGGGTATTCAACAATGTCATACGTACGACAAAAGGACGATCCCTCCGGCGACTCAGGGTCAACAACCTCAAGCTCTCGGCCGGTTTGGCGCGTAAAGTCTGCAAGGTAGCTTATCACTTCCCTTGCGTGATCACTTTCTTCTTTATACACTACGACCGCACGCATCGTGACTACTTCCGGCGCTGCTTTAAGATTTCTTCAAACTCATCAAGCGTCTTGAACTCATGATAGACGCTAGCAAAGCGCACATAGGCAACTTCATTGCGAACAGCGAGTTGATCAAGCACCGTGTCGCCAATCTGGCGTGAGCTTACTTCACTCTCGCCAAGATCATAGATTGCATCCTCTACCTGATTGATGATCTGCTCCACCTCAAGCTCGGAGGTAAAGAACTTGCCTACTGAGCGGTGAATAGCCGTTGCCAGTTTGTCGCGGTCGAACAATTCACGGGTGCCGTCCTTCTTAACGACTGCAAGATTTGGGCGCTCGATACGCTCATAGGTCGTAAAGCGCTTGCCGTCTGGTGTTTCACGGCGGCGGCGAATTGTTACCCCGTCAGCTGACTCGCGTGACTCGATAACGCGGCTGTCGCCAATCTTATACGACGCACTCACGCCTATTCCTCGGTCTGCTTGTTTTTCTTGCGTCGGCGAAGAAAGGCCGGGGTATCAGCTTCATCATCTTCCTCGGCTGGCGCGTTCCAGATGTCATGAGTTGGCTCTTCGGCAAAGACAGATGCCGCCTCTGAGTGATCGAGTTCCATATCAAGATTCTTCACTGCTTCGTCGATAATCGCCGGGCGTTCAGTTGGTGAAGCTACCTCAAGCTGTGCGGCCTGCTCGTGGAAGAAGGCGCTGTCAAAACCAGTTGCAATTACCGTAATGATCAGTTCGTCTTCAAGCTCAGGCTTCAAGGTGGCACCAAAGATAATATTGGCGTCAGGTGACACGGCGCTCGTAATAATTTCAGCCGCTTCCTGAATCTCGCTCATACTCATGTCGTAGCCACCGGTGACGTTGAAGAGAACACCCTTTGCCCCATCGATAGAAACTTCGATAAGCGGTGATTCAATCGCCTGCTGTGCAGCCTGTGCGGCACGATCGTCACCACTGGCGCGACCGATACCCATAAGAGCTGAGCCGGCGTTGCTCATAATTGCCTTTACGTCAGCAAAGTCGAGGTTGATAAGGCCGTGTTCGGTAATCAGCTCAGAAATACCTTGGACACCCTGACGAAGTACGTCGTCAGCAATTTTAAAGGTCTCAAGTAGCGGAGTGCGGCGGTCGATAGTTTGAAGCAAACGATCGTTTGGAATAGTAATCAAAGTATCAACCTGGCGACCAAGTTGTGCAACAGCCCATTCAGCATTCTGACGGCGCTTTTCGCCCTCAAAGCTAAATGGCTTCGTCGCAACGCCGACTACTAAAATACCGAGGTCGCGGGCAATCTCAGCTACCACATGACCAGCACCACTACCGGTACCGCCACCAGCGCCAATGGTGACAAAGACCATATCTGCACCAGTCAGTGCTTCGCGGATTTCATCGCGCGATTCATTAGCGGCAGCCTCGCCCGTCGATGGGTCGGCACCGGCACCTAGACCGTTAGTAGTCGTGTGGCCGAGGTGAATCTTCACGTCTGCCTTAGAGTTATGCAACGCCTGTGCGTCAGTGTTCATGGCTATGAACTGGACGCCAGACAAGCCTGCATCTTTCATGCGGTTGACGGCTGAGCCGCCGGCGCCGCCGACGCCTACAACCTTAATACTGGCAAATGTTTGGATTTCGCTTGGTTTTACTTCCGGCATGGAATTACACTTCTCCCGCTATTCAATTCTTATCTATTATAGCACTTATTGTTCAGATTAAATTTACCCCTTGAACTTGTCAAGGAACTTACCGATCATACCGGTAGCAGACTTGAGTGTCTTCTTGCCGTCAAAGCCATTTCCGGCAGCCGACGCA
The DNA here is from genome assembly GCA_966210935.1 of uncultured bacterium. Taxonomy (GTDB): domain Bacteria; phylum Patescibacteriota; class Saccharimonadia; order Saccharimonadales; family Saccharimonadaceae; genus CBIHLX01. Next base: position 5,956 of record CBIHLX010000018.1, read on the forward strand.
AAGCTATTCACGCCCTCGGCATCAGCAAGCATCAGCCCAATTGCAACTGCATACTGCGGATCTTCGGCCTGCTCAGCAACACCAGCAAAGCCAGTAGGCTTACCGAGACGCGCAGCAAGCCCTAATTGATGCTTTGCGAAATCTGCAATACCCTTTAATTTAGCGCCGCCGCCCACCAGCACAACACCGCTCGGCAACTGTCCGGCGCGACCAGCCTTCTTAAGCTCTTTGGCGACCGCCTCAAAAATCTCTTCAAGACGAGCCTCAACGATTTCATCAATGTCTGTTGAATTAAAATTAATCGTTTCACTGTCATGTGTCACGCTAATATTTTCCGACTCAGAGCGCGGTATCGCTCCGGCGTGTGTCACCTTCACCTTCTCGGCAACTTCAGGATCAGTTTTCAGTCCAATTGCCAGATCATTGGTAATATTCATTGCACCCAGTGGAACAACGGCGACATATTGGAGGTCGCCTTCTTCGAAGATTGCGACACTCGTTGTTGCTCCGCCCATATCAATAACCGCCACGCCGTTCTCGCGTTGCTGCTCTGTTAAGACAGCTCGAGCTGAAGCGAGAACCGAAGGGATAGTTGCGTGCGCCTCCACCTTAGCCATGTCGGCTGTCTTGTGAAGGTTCTGGAGATGCGGCACCAGTGCAGAGATAACATTTGCGTTGATTTCCAAGCGGGTGCCCGTCATACCAAGCGGATCTTTAATATTATCCTGCCCGTCCAGACGGTAGCTGTGTGGCACAACTTCGAGAATTTCACGATTAGCCGGTACTTTGCCGATCGTTGCCACCTCTTCGATACGCGCCAGGTCATCAGGCGTAATCTCATGGTCCATTGCACCAACCGCAATCATGCCGTCAGCCTTAGTGCTTAAGATATGCGACCCGTTAATACTCAGAGCAGCCCCATTAACCTGGTAGCCGCTCATACGCTCGGCTTCGCCAAGCGCCGTATCGATAGCGTGCGCCGGACCGGTGAGATTAGCGACCGCACCCTTGCGCATTCCGCTGTTAGGCGCCTGACCAACGCCAACAATCGTTGGTGTCCCTGTTGTACCGTCCAAGTGGCCGATGACACAGCGCACTGCTGTGGTGCCAATATCAATACCGACCACATACCGAGAAGTTTCTTGCATACCATCGAGTATACCGCTTATGCGTTATTTTGCCTAGCGTTTGAAAGGTGTGTACACTAACAATATGAAGCTCGGTGTATTCGACAGTGGGATTGGCGGCGAGGCGGTTGCTGCCGCACTCCAACAGACCTTTCCGGAGGCAGAAATCATCACGGTCAACGACCATGACAATGTCCCCTACGGCGAAAAGCCCAAAGGAGCTGTCATCCTTCTCACCAAGGCTGCCATTCAGCCTCTCCTAAAGGCGCAGTGCGATGTTATTATCCTGGCCTGCAATACTGCGACCGCCCTAGCGATTGAGCAACTTCGTACGGACTATCCTGATCAGAAATTTATCGGCATCGAACCGATGATCAAGACCGCGGCAGCCACCACCAAGACCGGCACTATTGCCGTCTGCGCCACCTGGGCCACGCTTGGAAGCGAGCGCTATGCCGAGCTCGTCGAACGCTACGGTAAGCACCTGACTATTCTTGAACCAGACTGCAGCCAATGGGCATACTGGATTGAACACAATCAACTCAATCACGACCACGTGAAGGAAATCATTGATGAGGTATGCGGCAAAGGCGCCGATGTCATCGTCCTCGGCTGCACGCATTATCACTGGATCAAAGATGATATCATTACGCTCGCACAGGGTCGCGCCACCATTCTCGAGCCGTCCGAAGCTATTGGTCGCCGCGTTAGCGAACTGCTTAAGATCCAGGCGTAACGCTTATTTTATGGCCTGCCGAGCAATCACTTTACTGCGATATTGCGCAAAGAAATAAAGGCCGCATATAAATAAGGCAGCACTGATGAAAATTAGACTCACAAAGAGGAAAAAGAGTGGTGTCTGTTGCGTCGCCAGCTGCGGAATACGGCGCGTGGGTACGGCTATTACGCCTACCAGCGCACCGACGGACCCAAAATAACTGCCGATCATGTTCGCCTTATGAGCGGCAATATTACCCTTGATAGCCGCAAATAGCCCAAGTGAAACGGTCAAAATCGTAAATAACGACAGCCCATGCAGCCAACTAAATCCCTCGCTAACTCCTTGGATAAAGAACGAGCTCACGCAGACCGTATACATACTGACTACCCAAGTCCGACCGACCATGCGGTGAAATCGATCACCCTTCTTGGGGCGTAGTAGTTGAAACGCACCGAGCAGCAAACTCAGTGAAGCCGTAATGGCATGGAGAATAATCAGCACCGTCCACATAGAGACTAGACCTGCGTCAATATTTCAGCGCCATCTTCTGTAATCAGCACTGTGTGTTCAAAGTGAGCCGCAAGGCTGCCATCACGGGTCGAGATCGTCCAGTGATCATCTTCGGTGTAGATTTTTTCCTTGCCCAGTGTCGCCATCGGCTCGATCGCAATCGTATCACCCGGCTGAAGCAAGACACCCGTTCCCTTGCGGCCATAGTTGGGAATTTCTGGCGGCATATGCATCTCAAGCCCGACACCATGACCAACAAGTTCACGAATAATCCCAAGTTTGCCCTGCATAAGCACTTGCTCAATCGCGGCGCCAATGTCACCCGTATAAACCGGACCCTTAATCGAGTCAATTCCAGCATAGAGGCTGCGCTCTGTGACATTTAATAAGTGCTTGATTGCACCTTTTGGCTCCTCGCCAACTACCATCGTAAATGCTGAGTCGGTCTTCATTCCTTTGTAGGTAATAACGAGGTCAAAGCCGACCACATCGCCTTTCTCAAAGCGGTAGTCAGTCGGGACGCCATGAACAATCTGATCATTAGTGCTGATGCAGATCACTGCTGGAAAATTCACCTCACTAGTCTTGTAGGTCGCCACGGCACCGAGGCGCTTAATTTCCGCTTCTACCCAGGCGTCAACTTCGCGCTCACTCATACCGACCTGAACGTATTTCTTAATACCCTCGAAGATCGTCGCGAGCAGCTTGCCGCCTTCGCGCATTGCCTGAATCTGTGCCGGTGTTTTCGCTGGTTGTGCCATTACGCTAAATTATGAGCTCCCAACTCCTCAACAATCCGATCATGCACCTGTCCGACCGTACCAGTTCCGTCAATATGAACAATGTGAATACCCTCTTCAGTCAGATAACTAAGGATTGGATACATTTCTGTACGATAAATTTTAAGACGTTCATCAATCGCTTCCGGTGTGTCATCTGCACGACCTCGTACTTCGAGGCGCTTCAACAGCTCACTCTTTGGTACTTCAAGGACAATGACCAGCTTGATATCACGGCCATGGTGCGTCTGTGACTCCACTAGCCACTTCGCCTGTGCGAGCTGACGCGGAAAGCCATCGATGATGACCCGGTCGATGTTGGTGGATCGCGCAATCGCCTCGCCCATGAGCGCATTCACGCGAACCGGATCAACAAGACCACCGCCCTGCATTTGGGCGAATAGCTCTGGATCGCGCGTGTCGCGCAGTAACTGACCCGCACTCAGCCAACGCCAACCCTGACGAGCCGCCAGCATCTGTCCCTGCACGCTCTTACCCGCGCCAGCTGGTCCGAAAAATACGATCATGTTTACTCCTTTTTGTGTTTAGTTCAATGCTTCTTTAACAAGTTTTGCGATCAACGCGCCGTCAGCGGTGTTGCCAGCCTGCGCTTTGACAGCACCGATCACCTGGCCCATCATACGGGCGTCAGTAGCGCCAAGCTCAGCGACCTTGGCGTCAACAATTGCTTTTACTTCAGCTTCAGATAGTTGCTGCGGAAGATAGCGGCTTAATACTTCAGCCTCGCGGCGCTCCTCGGCGGCCGATTCTTCGCGACCGTTCTGCTCGTAGAGCGTCGCACTTTCATGGCGCTTTTTGACTTCTTTAGCAATCACCTTTTCAATTTCAGCATCCGCGAGACCTTCGTCGCGCTTACCTTGGGCTACTTCTTCGTTCAAAATAGCCGCCTTGAGATTACGGAGAGTATCACCCACAAAACGATCGCCGCCCAAAAGAGCGGCTTTAGTATCGTCTTGCAAGCGCTGCATTAGCGCCATAAATTAGCGGATTCCCAGGCGAGCTTTCGCCAGCTTATCTGCCTTGCGCTCTTTGCGAATAATCGCCTTTGCGCGACGCTCAGTCTTGCTGAGTGGCTTGCTGAAGCGCATAGAAGCCTTGGCCTCTGCTAGCACACCGCTCTGCAGCACCTTGCGGTTGAAACGACGAATAAGGTTTTCGTTCGCTTCGCGTTCGTCTTTACGTGTAACTTGTACCATATCTCCGCTATTGTAACAGAGATATTGTTTTCACGCAACCGGTTAACCTAACCAGCAAATGACTGCCAGGCGTTATTATCATAGAACCAGTGACGCGTTGAGCCACCAGTACTAACGCCCGCATTGGTGCAAATGCCCGCACTACCACCCGTAAAGCCGTATGATGCCTCGCGCAGAACGCCCGATGGAGTATACTCAAACACCTTTCCTGACTTTGACGAGGCCACCAAAGCAAACGTATCAATTGAACCTGAGTTCGGCCAACAGTACACAAGGTTGTAATACGAGACCCCATTATAGAAATGGTTTCCGTACGCACCTTTTGTCACCTTGAGCCCAAGATTATACATATCAACACCACTTGTCGGATATACCCCATCGGTAGTTGCGTACGCCTTTAGCTTACGAGCGATCATGCTCATATCATTTTGCACCGCCACATCATTGGCACAGTTCTGAATGCCATTAAATGCCACGACCGTAATAGCAGCCAAGATAGCAATTACTACAATCACAATTAAAAGCTCGATGATCGTAAAACCTTTTTGCTGCATCATCCCACCCCTTACCATTACGACACCACCGGTAGCGCGTAGCGACAAACTATATCAGCACCTGACGCCGACGACCACATAGCGCGCGTCCCACCGAGCGAAGGACAAGAGCTGGTTCCGTACTGCAAGAAATACACATAGAAGCCCGTGTGGTTACTGCCATCCGGCATACTGTAATTTGCCGTATAGTTGATCAGCGATCCAGTACTTCGCAGCAATGAATTTGATGCACTGTTCATATATGGCGACAATTCCGAAGCCAGTGCTGAAGTCTGTGTCGCGTTTGCCGTACCGTTGCAGTCATTCAGGCCCCCAAAGCACGCAATGTAACCGGTTGCGATAGGATATGTACTTTTATCAGCTCCATACGAAGCAAGGGCTTTGATATACTGCGTCATACCACTCACTATTTGTGAACTTCTCGCCCGGTTCTGGATACCGTTATAGGCGACAATTGTAATGGCCGCAAGAATGGCAATTACTACGATAACAATCAGCAGTTCAACAATTGTAAAACCTTTTTGTTTTGCGCCCACGTTCATTGCCCTTTAGTGTAATACATCGCTCTTATGGTTGCAAAGTCAGTCGCTCGTTTCAAGGTGCAGCAAGCGTCCTTCGACGCTCTTCCGCCCCTGCCATTCATTCAACATCGGCTGAAACCACACCGTGACATACTCACCCGGCTCCACAAAAAAGTGCGGCGGCGCACTAAATGCAAGCGCCTGAAGCGGTCGGCCGGTCTTATCCTGAAGCTCAAGCTTTACATGCTGTGCCTCAGCTCCCATGCGCCGAAGGCCCGTTACAAGTACCGCTTCAGCACGCAAAATCGGCTCTGGATTGGCGCTTCCGAATGGCTCCATCGCAGCGAGAGCATCCAACAGCTCCTCGTTTAGTTCACTGAAATCCACCACTGTCACATCTGCCTTCGGAAGGAGGAGTGCCTGTTGGTTGAATAACTTTTGTGAACGATAGAACTCATTGACGCGCGCTCGAAAGGCAGCGATGTTCGCCGTCGGAAGCGTCACACCCGCCGCTAGCTTATGGCCGCCGCCCTTGGTAATCAAATCATCACTTGCCCTAATTGCGTCAGCTGCACTGAAATCACCGTACGAGCGCGCCGAGCCCTTGGCTTCATCACCCAGCTCTTCTAGTACATACGTCGGCTTCTGATATTTCTCAAGGAGCTTTGCCGCCACAATTCCAATAATGCCATGACTCCAGCCAGGACTGCTCACAACAAGAACTGAGTCGTTCTTATACTGCTCAGCCTGGATGATCGCCTCTTTGAAAATCTTATCTTGCTCGCCTCGACGCGCCAGATTGAGTGCGTCTAACTGGTTCGCCTTTTCAAGCGCCAGCAGGCCGTCTTTTGCGCGCAACATATCAAGGGCATATTGCGCCGTCTCTAGGCGACCCGCCGCGTTCATGCGCGGACCAAGCCCAAAACCAAGATGCCTCGCATTCACCTGCTCAGGCTCCACTCCGGCCACTGTCATTAGCGCCCGAAGGCCAGGGCGTCGCGTCTTCGACAGCACCTTCAGCCCCCACGAAACGTGCATACGGTTCTCGTCAACCAACGTCACCACATCACACACCGTTCCAAGTGCCACAAGATCGAGTAGCCACTTTTCTTGCCCTACCGATAAGCCTTCAAGCCTTGTTTGAAGTGCCTGCACCAGCTTAAACGCCACACCCACTCCGGGCAGATCAAGAAACGGATAGATTTTACCCCGCAACTCCGAGTCAGCCTTTAGCTGCAGCTTCTCGTATTCTTCAGGGTAATCCTGAAGGAGACGCTTCGGATTGATCACTCCGACCGCCGGTGGCTGCACCGGCGCCACGTTATGGTGGTCTGTAACAATCACCTCAACCCCAAGCTCACCGGCACGGACAATCTCTTTCTCGCTCAAGCTACCGCAGTCCACCGTCACTACCAATGTTGCCCCAGCGGCGGCAATTCGCTCTACCGCATCAACCGTTAGTCCGTATCCCTCAACAAATCGGTTCGGTATAAACGCGTCGACATTCTCAAATCCAAATGACTCAAATGCATCGAGTAGTACAGTCGTCGCCGTCAAGCCATCGATATCGTAGTCACCATAAATAGTGATCTTCTCCTGCACCTCACGTGCTTTTACGAGCCGATCGACTACCTTGTCCATATCCGGTAGTAAAAATGGATCATGTCCCGTCTCGTAGCGAGGCGACAAAAACAGCTCGCGCACCTCTCCCGTGAGGCCGCGAGCCTTTAAAATGTCCTCAAAGAGAGACATAGCTTAGATGTCAGCGGTTGTGCGCTTTGGGCGACCCGCACCAGCCTGCTGCTGTGACTTAATGACGATACTTTGCAGCTCTTTAAAGATTGGGAACTGCTTGTTGGTCGAGTAAATTTTAGTGTTACCCTGCTTGTCACTAGAAAGAAAACCTACCTTTTCAAGGCGCTTAAGTTCGCGCTGGATGTTGCCCGGATCCTCTTTGATTAACTTAGCGAGGCCGCGGACATGAGTGTGAAAATCTGGATACTTCGCATATACTACTACAATTTTCCGCCGCACTCGTGAAGTAATAAAAACGTCTAACATACTCTCCCTTGAAATTATCTGCCTCGCTTCGGTTTTCGTTAGGTCTATCGTACCATAATCCGACAGCGCATCACAAGGGTGATCAGTACCAGTTGAGGACGATCTGGTTGATTTTTGCGATCGTCTCCTCGTGGGTTGGAATGTCATTTACATCGTAATAATGATTAATTCCCATGAAGTTTTCTTTCACATCGAGAACATGCAGCTCATCTGCCGCCATGTGTAACTTATCGAC
>CBIHLX010000019.1:0-13615 GCA_966210935.1 uncultured bacterium
CTGTATCATCCAGGCTCTTCAGGAGTGGGCGGCGAATACTTAGCTGCTGGATAAGAAAGCCGGTAGTGTCGATTGTGTAGCCAATGACTTTACCGAGCTTGTGGCCCTTTTTGTCGAAGACATGCTTACCGATCAGGTTGAAGCGGATTTCATATACTTCATTAAGCTTGATAATATCTCGCGGAATGACAAATTCATCGCTTGAGTCAACGATAATGCCGATATCACTAAACTCGCGCACGTCGGCGATTCGCAGTACTGAAGGATGCTCGCTAAGAAGTGGTCCTTCAAGCTCGTAGCCAACAATTTCAAGTGTGCGTGGGTCGATTATCTCACGACTGGTTCGTGCTAGCTCTCCGCCGGTTTGGAGGCTGAGAACTGGCGCCTTGAGAAGTCGTGAGTGTGTGAGTAGCATACTAATAGTATATATGATCTAGGGCTGTAATTACTGTGCGACGAGTGGGTTTGTGCGAGCTTGATCGATCTTCAGCCCTTCTGTTGATGGATTGACCTGACTGCTGACATGCATCTTGTTGATGGCATCTAGCGTGGGCTTGTCAAAGTTTAGCTGACTCGCAGTTGATGTCGCAGGCGTGCTGGCCGAAGTCAAGGTATTGTTAAGTAGGAAGATTGCGGCGGCTAGTCCACCAACAACAAAGACCGCAAACAACACCACATGAAAACGGCGTAAGATGCCAAATATTTTTTCAGGAATTGCGTTAACTGAGAGCGAGTTCTGCATAAATGATACCTTTTATTGAGTTATGTACGTTTTAACTATGATTGGTTCGACTTTGATAGTGTCATTACCATTGCCCTTGGCGATGCTAACTTTTTCTACTGTCATTTTCGGCAAGTTGTGTTCAATGTCATGGAGGAATTTAAGGAACGCCATATAGTCAACTTCTTCACCAAACTTAACAGTGACGCTAAGCTGGTTACTGTTTGCTGTCGGAGTTGTAGGTGTGGGCGTGGTAGGGGCCGTGGACGTAGCGCCGGTGCCGCCAGTACCGGCGTCTGTTGTTTCGCCTCCGGCGTCTAGCTCGACTCCGGTAACATCAACGCCTCGTAGACTTGCATAATGCAGAATATCGTTGCGAATTTGGAACTGCGGCAACTCACGTTGCAATGTAAAGTTCCTGACTTGGTCGATCAATGCAGTGTTGTTGTCCAGGAATACCTTAGTTGCCTGTAGTGTTGAGAGACTGTCGTTGCTTGCGACGGCTTCTCCGTTCTTGGCGGCAACTTCGGTGCCGTATGTCTGGAGGTCCCGATAGGTAAACCAAAAAAGAGCGACGCCCCCGGCAAACAATAAGAGTAGGCAGGCGATAAGGAGACCCTGGAGCTTTTTTGGGGTCATGTGCTTTTTAGTGCTTTGTGGAGTTGTCATTGGGCAATTTCCTTCTTGAAGGTCACGAGAATCTGTAGCGTATAACCGGAATTACTATCAGCTGGGGCAATGAGTTTCCCGTACTTAACGCTACCCGGTACGACAAACTCTGACTCGTCAAGGTGTTTCTTGATAGCATAGGCTTGTTCTTCGGAGTCGACGGTAGTTTCAAGGGTCATCTCTTGGCCAAGTGACTGTGCATCGAGGCTCAAGCTTTTTACCGTGACGTTTGACGGAAGTGCTGCTGCGATATTGAGTAAAGCGTTGCTGTAGTGGATGTCGCTTGCGAGTGCGCCTTTGGCGCTGTCGAGTGAACTGCGGAGTGCATCGGCTTGATTCTGTACTTCTTGGTAGCTAGTTGTTTTAGCTAGATTATCAGCAATGCGTTGCTCGGCGGCGGTAAATTGCTGAGCCAAAAGATGGCGAACGGCACCTACCATGCCAAGGAGGACTAAAACAACAACTACCGTAATAATGACATAGCGGACTAAAAGCGTGTTGGCGCGAGCAGCTTTAAGCTGACGACGCTCTTCGACTGGAAGGAGGTTGATCATTTAAGGGCACTCCCCGGGTCAACGCTAGCAAGTCCGGCGACGGTAATGTAGCGAGGTCGGAACTGCTTGTTTGGTTGCGCTAATTGACCGAAGTCGAGTTTTTGCCATGGGCTAGCAACACGAGCTGCCATGACAAGCTCGTTTGTAAAGTAATCGCCAATGCCGGGCATATTGCTGCCGCCGCCGACGACCAAAATTTGCTGAAGCTTGTGGTCATCGCCGCTGAGTCGTTCGTTGTAGTAGCGAATTACTTTGCGAACCTCGGTGACGATACGCTGCAAACTTGGCTGGAGGGCGCTGGTGATTTTTGCTTGGCGTGGGCCGACACTCAGGCCGTTGAGGACCTTTAGTTGATGGGCATTTTCAAGGGTGACGTTGAGTTTCTTGGCAATGTCGAGCGTAAATGTATTGCCACCAATGCCAAGGCCGCCGGTGACACGGATTGCGCCACCGTCTAGAACGGCAATGTCGGTACTAGCTGGTCCAATGTCAATGATAAGTGTTGGTAGGTGACCTTCCTCTGTTGCCTCGAGAACGCGAGCTACGGCATTGATACCTGGCTCAATCATGATTGGCTGAAGTCCGGCAGCAGTGGCTGCGTCGATACAGCGGTCTACGAGATTGCGTGGTACAGCCGACATGACGACGGTTAAGGTTTCTTTCGTTCGCTCAATAATTTCGTAATCAACATACAGTGAGCTCATTGGGATAGGGATATATTGGTCGACTTCAATCTCGACTGCATCGGCTAGATTGTGTTCCGTCTTGGCAGGAACCGTAAATGTGCGAGAGAAAGTGCGCCCAGTAGGTACGCCGATAATGGCGTGTTCGCTCGGAAGCGTGCCGACGAGCTTGTTGGCGAGAAGATCTTTAAGACTTTCGGTGAGGTAATCGTCGTCACTGTCGAGGGAGGCCTGTACTTTTGTAGGGTCGAGATCAACTGAGCCATAGCCGGTAACGAGCCATTTTTTGGGATCAACAGTCATGACCTTGATACCAGTTTGACTGATATCAAGTCCGATGACGGGTTTGTCTTTATAGAATAATTTAGTCATTGATGCCCATGATGAACTAGGTTTGCCTTAATTATAGCATAAGCGTCATGTGATGAGAGCTTGAAAGTTGGGTTACTTAATATTTTGTGACAGGCTGGCGATTGGCCCCATGACACTGGCGGCGATGAGGCCTACCATGCCACCCATGACCACGATCATGACAGGCTCAATGATAGAGCTGAGTCCGTCGATGGCTACGTCAACTTCCTCTTCGTAAAAGTCGGCAACTTTGATAAGTACGACGTCGGTTTGACCGGTTTCTTCGCCGACGGCGAGCATTTGGGCCACAATTGCCGGGAAGTGGTCATTTTTTTCGATGACCGAAGACAGTGTCGCTCCATTCTTAACCTGTTCTGCAGCGTCGATAAGGATTTCTTCATAGACGACATTACCAATTGCGCGTGAGGTGACAGTGAGTGATTCAAGGACGGCGACACCTGCGCCCATGAGGGCGGCAAAGGTACGGGCAAAGCGAGCAACGGCCACCTTGGTGACGATTGTTTTTACTGCCGGGATTTTAAGGACGAGGCGGTGGAACTGTGCCTTGCCTTTAGGTGTCTTGAGGTAGCGCATTAGCAGAACAACGCCGCCGATACCTACTGGGAGGATAATATACCAGTAGGTTGTCAGGAATCCGCTGATCCCGAGCATCGCTTGGGTGAGGAGCGGAAGTTCTGCATCCTCTCCACCTAGGTCTTTAAGGATCTTACCGATTTGTGGGATAACAAAAATCATGAGGCCAAAGAAGGCGAGAATTGTAATAGCAATCAGAACCATTGGGTAAGTCATGGCGCTTTTGACTTTTTTGCGCATGGTGGTGTTTTTTTCTTGCTGAATGGCGATACGCTTGAGGATTTCATCGAGAATACCGGCCGCTTCGCCTGCGCGCACCATGTTGACGTAGACGTCATTAAACGCGTTTGGATACTTGCCGAGAGCGTCCGCGAGAGGGCTACCATCTTGTACATCGTGAATAATGCTGGCGGTAACTTTCTTGAGGGACGGACTCTCCGCGTGTTGCTCGAGGGAGCTGAGCGCGCGAAGGAGAGGTACACCAGCACTTACCATGGCACTGAGCTGACGGGTGAACATAACAAGATCGTCAGATTTGACCTTATCCTTGCCAAGAAAGTCGCCAAAACTAAAGCTGCCGGCACTACCACCGCCCGTCTTAACGCTAATAGGGCGAAGGCCTTGCTTGGTAAGCGCCGAAAGTACAGCAGAACGATCACTGGCCTCAAGTGATCCAGAGATGGTTTTATTTTGTGTATTGGTAGCGATATAGAGGAAAGTAGGCATAGGTTATTCTTTGGTGACGCGTAATATTTCTTCGATAGTGGTCTTGCCACGGAGTGCCTTAATCAGGCCATCTGTCTGCATCGTGGCCATGCCTTCGGCAATTGCTTGGTCTTGAATTTGGTTGCTCGTGGCATTGCTTACAATCATTTTTTGGATGGGAATACTATTGCCAAGTACCTCGTAGATACCAACACGTCCCTTGTAGCCGGTATGGCTACATTCGTCACAGCCGTCGGGTGAAGCTTTCCATATACTTTGTAGCTTGCTTTCGCTTGTGCTGAGCGCATCATCTTCGCCGATACCCTGCTCCTTAGCGGTAACTTCTAGCTTGTGGATGTAGCTGAAATCTTGACCATCACGCAGGTTGAACAGCTCAATGATTGATTCAGCTTCTTGCTTGTCCGGGGTGTACTGAGTGCGGCAGTGAACGCAGAGGCGGCGCACCAAGCGCTGGCCGACAACTGCTTTAACGGTACTGGCGATAAGGAATGGCTCAATACCCATATCGAGGAGACGCGGCAGTGTGGTTGCGGCGTTATTGGTGTGAAGCGTACTGAAAACAAGGTGTCCTGTCAGGGCGGCTTGCACGCCTAAGTTGGCGGTTTCGCCGTCACGGATCTCACCGACCATGATGATGTTCGGGTCTTGACGGAGTAATGCACGGAGACCGGAGGCAAAGGTCATGCCGGCTTTAGCGTTGGTTTGCGTTTGATTGACACCAGGAATTTTGTATTCGACTGGGTCCTCGATAGTTGAGATGTTGACGTCAGGGGTGTTAAGGATGGTGAGGACGCTAAAGAGACTCGTTGACTTACCAGAACCTGTTGGGCCGGTGACGAGAATCATGCCGTTTGGCTCGCGCATGGCGTCTTCAATAATCTCAAGCGAGTGTCCCCAATAGCCAAGATCCTTAAGGGTGACGGCCTGGTTGGACTCGTCAAGAATACGCATGACGGTCTTTTCGCCATCGGCAATTGGCAGGGTTGAGACACGAAGGGCGTACTGCTTACCGCTTACTTTAATCTTGAAGCGGCCGTCTTGTGGAACGCGGCGTTCGTCAATTTTGAGATTGGAAAGAATCTTAATGCGACTAACAAGTGCGCCGAGGACGTTGCGCGGCAAGCGGTTGACTTCCTTAAGGACACCGTCGATACGGTAGCGAACCTGGACGTAGGTTTCGCGTGGCTCAATGTGGATGTCACTGGCGCTGGAGCGGATAGCATACTCAAGCAGGAGGTTGACCGTTTGTGCGATAGGAGAGTCTTCAGCGATATCCTCTTCGGTGATTGACTGGCTATCGCCACTGTCTTCACGCTGGATATCAATAACTTCATTTAGCTCTTCGTTGACGTCACCGCGATAATCTTCGAGACAAGCGAGAATATTGGTTGTGGTTGCAAGGTAAATTTTGGTGTTTTCACCAATTTCTTTCTGGATGAAGCTGATTGCTTGGATGTCATCTGGGTCATCCATTGCAAGATGCTGAAGTCCGTCTTCGTCAACTTTGAAGAGAATGGCGTTGTACTGACGGGCAATGCGCTCTGGGATTTTATTCAGAACGTCACTAGGAATATCCTTTGGCTCAATCTCAATAAAAGGAATACTGGCATACTCGGCAAATTCCTGTGCAAGTGTTTTTTCGTCGGTAATTTCGTTTTGAAGGAGAAGTTCTTGGAGCGGGCGTCGCGAACGACCCGCCTCTTCTTTGAGGGCGGTAACTTGCTCTTGAGTAGCCCATCCGCTGCGTTCGAGCAATTTTTCGATGGTTGCATCTGAAATACGCATACTGCTTACGCTCAAGTATACCGAAACTTATTAAAAATCACCACCCAAATTATGGCGACCTCTTCATGGCTACGGTATACTGGTGGGAGTATGATGACAATCGAAAATGAAGCTGCGATGAAAGCATTTGGCGCTCGTTTGGGTGCGTCTTTTGCCGGTGGCGAAGTGCTGGAGCTTGTCGGGGATGTGGGCGCCGGTAAAACGACGCTCACTAAAGGCATTGCCGAGGGTATGGGGATTGATGAAACGGTTCAGAGCCCAAGTTTTACTATTAGTCGTGTGTACGACGAGACATCTCGCGGCCTCCGCTTAGCGCACTATGATTTTTATCGCCTTCATGATGCTGGTATTATGGCCGATGAATTACACGAGACAGTCAATGATGCCAGTGCTGTGACTATTATCGAATGGGCGGATATTGTTACGGGTGTTTTGCCCGAAGATCGCCTCACGGTGAAGATCGTGGCGATTTCAGAAGAAGTGCGACAGGTGGAAATAACAGCGCATGGGCCTAAGGCACAGCGACTAGTGGAGACACTGGCGTGATTCTTCTTCTTGATACATCCACGCCAATGTGTCGTGTAGTGCTTGTTGACGGTGCGGTGCGTACTAGCTACGAGTGGCAAGCTGATCGAACTCTGGCGAAAAACTTGCTGCGGTATTTAACCGAGACACTTGCTGAGTCGGGTCGCACCTTGCACGACTTGACTGGTATCGGGGTTATGACTGGACCGGGGAGCTTTACAGGGCTACGAATTGGCATGGCAGTATGTAATACGCTTGCCGACGGTTTGGCGATTCCAATCGTAGGCACACGGGGTGAGCAGTGGCAGGATGAGGCGTTGGCTCGACTAGAAGCTGGCGAAAATGATCGCGTAGTTTTGCCATTTTACGGCGCTGAAGCGCACATTACAAAGCCGCGAAAATAGCTGTTTGCGGCGGCTGTTTGCAAGATGATACAATGAGGGCACTATGAAAGTGTGGGCACGTCGAGAAGTAGGATTTACGATTATCGAACTAGCGGTCGTTATTGCAGTGGTAGCAATCTTGGCGGTTATTACGACTGTTGCGTATAGCGGCAGTCAGGGGCGTGCGCGCGATTCGGCGCGACAGACGTCGTTAAAAGAGATACGCAGTGCACTTGAAGCGTATCGAGCAGAAAATGGCAATTATCCTAATGAGGGTGTCGCTTCAGGCTGGGAGTATAGCTATACTGACCCGACTAATTTCTTGTCAGCACTCAAGCCGTACATGGGAGTGGTGCCACTTGACCCGATTAACGATACGGCAAATTATTTCTATTACCATCGCTACGAAGCTGGTACGAGTAGCTGGGGAGTGACGTGTCCATCAGCTCGTGGTGCATATTATGTCCTTGGTGTCGTAGGGCTGGATACTGTGACCGGGACAAGCATATCTTCAACATGGAACTGCGAAAACGGCTCAGCTGTGCCTACAAATACTTCCTGGATTCCATCCTCAACACGAGCCGTGTGGGGCGCGTTTACTTTTTAACAAGCTTGACTTGTCCTTGGCGAGTAAAAAGAGCTACAATACAAGTAGTCTATTAAGACTCTGATGATACTTGATACTTCCGGTTCTGATACTGTTTAGACCTTGATTTCCATATTTAGCGTGAAGGGGTCAGTGCCGTGAGAAAGGATGATAATTATGATAGAGGGTATTCTTGCCGCGATTCTAGGGGTGATTTTTGGCGTTGGTGGAACTGTTGCCTACGAGAAACGCCGAACACTTGAAGGAAAAAATAATGCTGAGAAAGAAATTGCTCAGGCTAAAGCTAAGGCAAGTGACATTGTCTTAAAGGCAAAAGATGAAGCACTTGAACTCGAAAACGAGCGCCGTAAAGAGTGGCAAAAGACTGAGAAGCGTCTTGCCGATCGTGAAGTGGCACTGGTTGGGAAGATTGATGAGCTGGATAAACGAGCCGAAAGGCTCCGTGCACAGGAAGACGAAGTCGAAGGCCTCAAGGGTGAGATTCGTGAGATTCGTGTTCGCCAACAGGAGAAGCTTGAGAAAATCGCCGGCCTGAAGAAAGCAGAAGCAGCTGAAAAATTGATGGAAATGACCGAACGAGATATCAAAGATGATCTTGTTGGACTCGTCAGTAAATTGCAGCACGATGCGATGGAGGACGCCGAGGAACGCGCGCAGACGATTTTGGTGAGCGCCATGGAGCGCATGAGTAGCGAGGTGACCGCCGAGCGAACCGTTACCGCCATTAAGCTGACAGATGACGAAATGAAGGGCCGTATTATCGGTAAAGAAGGCCGCAATATTCAAGCATTGCAGCGGGCAACCGGTGTTGATATCTTGGTGGACGATACGCCAGGTATGATTGTTTTGTCGAGCTTTGACCCTATCCGGCGCCAGATAGCCCGTCTGACCCTTGAATTACTCATGAAAGACGGCCGCATTCACCCGGGCCGTATCGAAGAAGTGGTAGCAAAAGCCGAAAAGCAGATCGACAAAGAAATCACACGCGCCGGTGAAGATGCCGCCCGTGAAGTTGGTGTTGCTGGTATCCCGAAAGAGATGCTGCGTCTCCTTGGCGAACTTAAGTTTCGCACCAGCTATGGTCAGAACGTTTTGTTACATAGTACCGAGATGGCACATATGGCTGGGCTGATTGCTGCAGAGATTGGTGCCGATGTTCGTGTTACGAAGATTGCAACCCTGCTGCATGATGTCGGCAAGGCGGTGACACATAAGGTGGAAGGTAAGCACCATCATATTGGCGCCGAACTTGCGCGCAAATACGGCATGAGCGACGACATTGTTCATGCAATTGAAGCGCATCATGATGATATTGAGGCAACTACGCCAGAGGCACTCGTGGTGCGCGTCTGTGACGCTCTGTCGGCAGCACGCCCGGGCGCACGTAATATTAGTGCCGAGAACTTTGTGGAGCGCATGCGTGATCTTGAGAATGTTGCAACGAGCTTCAAGGGAATTGATAAAGCCTATGCGATCAGTGCCGGTCGTGAGATTCGTGTCATTGTGAGCCCGAGTGTTGTCGATGACCTGTCGGCAATCAAACTAGCGCGTGATATTGCTACCAAGATTGAGAGCACAATGCAGTACCCGGGAACAATTAAAGTTAATGTCATTCGCGAAACTCGTGCGATTGAATTTGCGAAGTAGATTTATAGATGTTTAATAATCCGCGGCTTGCCGCCTGGTTGAAGTCTGTGTCGCGTGTCTCTAGTGCCTCGCTGATACTAGAAGACGCGGCAGGACGTGCACTAATTGTTAAAGCTAACTACAAACGCTATTGGACATTTCCCGGTGGCGTCATCGACCTGGGTGAGACGCCTGCAGAGGCGGCCGTTCGTGAAACTCGCGAAGAGGTTGGGCTAGATATTGATCCTGCAACCGTCTCATTTGCATGGGTAGCAAGCCGTAAAAGTCGCGTGGCTGACACCTATCAGTTTGTTTTCCGGGCGCCACTGCCCGAGGGGTTTGAGGAGCATATACTGCTGCAGGCCGATGAAATCGATGACTACGCATTAGTAAATAAGGCCGAAATAGCACAGGCTGAGCGTACATATGGCAAGGTCATTGAGCATTGGGTA
The DNA here is from genome assembly GCA_966210935.1 of uncultured bacterium. GTDB lineage: Bacteria > Patescibacteriota > Saccharimonadia > Saccharimonadales > Saccharimonadaceae > CBIHLX01. The sequence goes on from CBIHLX010000019.1 coordinate 9,677, forward strand.
GATAATGTCGGCGGGTATGTTGAGCAGGCACTGAAGGCAAATGGGGAAGAGGCCGTTAATAACTAAACTTCTTGTCAGTGGTGAGATTCTTTGAGTCTTCGGAGAGCGGATCATGGGGTCCGCTCTATTTTATAGAAGCGCCAACTATTTATTGAATAATGAGTAGGCAGTCGAGAGTTCATTGCCTTGTTGGGCGCGAGCGTCCCACCAGCCGTTTGCGCCCAGGATATTTGTTGACCATGTCCAGCCTGATGTTGTGTCGTTAATTTGCTGGTAAGGAAGATAGCGCTCGGCTCCTGTGGAATCATTACGTAACAGCACGGTGCAGTAGGAGTTATTTTGGCTAACACAGCCGCTGCCTAAGCTTTCGCCGGGCGTGTAGCTGTGCTCCGATTTTGAGCCGCCCACCTGGAGGAGCTTAGGGGTGCTTGTGGTGCTGTTGAGTGCAGAGGCAACACTGAGAGCTTGACCGGCATTCGCAACACCATGGCCTAGATGATTGGTGTAGACAGCTCCATTCATAGCCGCCGGTTTGGAGGCGGTTGCCATGACGAGTGCGCGAATGTCATTGACGTCTGAAGCTGGACGAATTGCCTTGATGAGCGAGACAAGGCTTGCTATTTGCGGGGCGGCGTATGAGGTGCCATAGAGTGCACCCGAGTAAAGTGAGGTGCCGTTTGCTGGCGTCCAGGTAGGTGAGACGATTGTACCCGAGCCGGGTGCGACAATATCGAGACGAGGGCCATAGCTACTAAAGCTGGCGCGCTGGTTGTTGGTGTCACTCGCTCCGACGGAGATAACGTGGTCAAAGAGTGCAGGGTAGGTCATGGTGCCGGCAGGTAAGCCTTCGCAGCCACCTTCGCTACCGGTGCCGCAGTTACCGGCAGCTGCAATAACGGGAATATTGTTGGTATAGGCGTATTCCACGGCATCCTCAATCCAGGGGTCAAAGTCGGAACCGCCGAGACTCATGCTGATTGTCGTCGCGCCGTTATCGACAGCATAATAAATAGCAGCCGCGACATCACTCGTGTAGCCCGGTCCGTCGTCGCTTAGTGCCTGGAGTGGCATAATTTTTGTTGCCCAGTTAAGCGTGGCAATGCCCTTCCCATTATTGCCGGTTGCGCCAACTAGCCCAGCCGTCTCGGTACCGTGAGCTACGCCGGCGCCGTTTGGATTATCACGACCAGTCTGAGGATTGTTGTCTTGGAGATAGAAGTTCCAGCCACGGTAGTCGTCAACATAGCCGTTGCCGTCATCATCACAGCTATTCGTGCGCTTATCAAGAGGAGTGCCAGTCCAGCAGGTGCTGCCGGCGGTTGTCATGCCAGTCTCGTTGTTATTGATGAACCAGCTGTCACGTAGGTCTTCGTGCTCAAGGGCGAAGCCAGTGTCAATTACGGCAACGACGGTCGATGTGCTGCCGGTGCTAATATTCCAGGCGCTTGGCGCATTCAGACGTTGTAGTGCCCAGCTGGCATTGTAGCCGGGGTCATTTGGGAGGGCGAGTGGATAATAAAGCTGCTCCTCGGTGATGGTCTGGCGAATCTGCTCCTGTTTAGGGGCGTTCTTGGTCTCGGCGGGTTTTTTGATTGGTGTTTCCGGGGCGGCTGATTGACTTGTAGGAGATTTATCGCCAGGAGCATCCGCCTGTTGTTTGTCTTCCTCTGTCATTGTGGGTCGTGTGCTGTTATTCGGGCCAGAGTAGCTAACGATAGGTGTTGTTGTGCTGCCGGTTGTTGGGAGGAGACGATTCGGCACCAGGTGTGAATAGTAAGCAGCTAAACTAGCGACGACGACTAGCGCTGCTCCCGTGATACCTAAGATGAAGGTGTTTTTGTTTTTCATGCTTATGCTATTAGAGATAATATAGCATAAGCGTCTCTTTGAGACTACCGATTAACTACAGTAATCTGCTCAGGAGGGATGTCGGTTGTGATTATAACCTCCGGGCGTCGGATAGCGCCTGAGGTGTATTTAGTAAGCGGCACAAGGCTTGCCCAGTAATGCGCTGCTTTTTGTGAATGGTCTTCGTGGGGATTTTGAGTAATTAGGTCTTTTAGTTCGTCATAAAGATCAAGGTCGGAAACGTAACAGAACTTATAGTCAACAGCGAGCCTGATGAGGCTACTGTTTGGATCAGGGTGATGCGAGAGGAGGAGTTCACGGCCGTTTCGGATATCAACAAATGAATGCTCAGTCCCGATGAAGGCATACAGTGCATCGTCACGGCTAATGTTGTGGTCGACGACCCAGGCAGGTCGATGGGCGTCGAGATAGGTGTCGGTGGCGATGATTGCATGGTTATTGCCCTTTTTGCCGCGACTGGCACGTATCAGGCCGTTTTGAAGAATGTCGATTAGCGAGTCCTTGGTAACTTCGTGATACAAGGTCATATTTCTATTATAGCGATTTGGCGGTAATCAGGAAACGTATGGGATAATACGATGTATGATTGCTACTGACTTTTCGGTGCGACGGGCGGAGAGGATCCGTGTTAATGGCTATGATATTGATGTGCGGCGAGGTGGCCAAACGGGCGCACCGGTTGTTCTCTTGGTGCATGGTATTGGGGTATCGAGCCGATATTTTCTGTCGCTCGCTCGTGAGCTTGCGGATGATTTTGATGTTGTCGCCCTCGATTTGCCCGGCTACGGCACAACGCCAAGGCCTCGGCGTGTTTTATCAATTCCTGAACTGGCAGAGATTCTGGCGGGTTATGTCAAGCAAGAGGGGATGGATAAAGTGGTTGTCGTGGGTCATTCAATGGGGTGTCAGATTGTGGCACACTTCGCACGTCGCCAGCCGGAGTTGTGTGCAAAAATGGTGCTCCTTGGCCCCACGGTAAATAAGTGGGAGCGAGTATGGTTGCTGCAGGCATGGCGCTTGCTGCAGGACATATTCCATGAGCCGGTTGGCGTGAGTATTCTGATCTTTCGAGATTATCTGCGCATGGGCTTCCTGCGCTATATAGTGACGTTACGCTTTATGATGAAAGATCATATAGAGACGACACTTCGCGGCACTGTAGTGCCAATACTGTTTATAAGGGGTGAAAAAGATACAATTGTTCCGATGTATTGGTTGAGGTACTTAAGTGAGCAAGTCGCTAGCGCAACACTTCACGAGATAACGAATGCTCCGCACGCCCTTCAATTGAAAGAGCCACGAACACTCTCGAATATAATCACGGATTTTATAAGCGGAGCCTAGCCGCCAGTAACCCAGCCGTTACCCCAGCGCTGGTAGGTGGTGTATGGCGTGGTTCCGCAGGTACCGGCTGATGACCAGGTAACAGTGACCTCGGAGGTTCCCTGGCCGGTCATGTAGCGAAATTGGCGTCCAGACGTTGTGTCGCGGACAAAGAGCGCAAAGCCAGCCGTGGCGCCCGTTGGATTAATGCACGAGATCACGTTGGTGCCAACCGGGCTAAAGCTAAACTTTGCATTGATACTTTGCATTTCAGTATCATTTGCCGGATAGTCGCCATTTGCACGGAAGACTTCTATTTGTTTGGCGACATTCGAAAGATCGCTCTTGAGGCTTGTTTCGCGTGCGCGGTTTTGGATACCGTTAAAGGCGACGATGGTAATAGCCGCTAAAATCGCGATCACAACAATAACGATCAAAAGCTCAACGATTGTGAAGCCATTTTGGCGGTCAGTGTGGCGCATTTGCGGGGTCATTAGTCTTTAACCACCCTGTAATTACTAGAGCCACCGTACCATAGTGTATTGGTAGGGCAATCGCCCTTGAAAGTGTCTTCACGAGGTGCGCTTTCTAGCCGGTAAACAAGTATGTACATTTTGCCTACACCTGCACCGCAGAATGTATTGGTGTTGGCGTAGTAGGCATAGTTATAGCCAGTGCCGCCAGTGACTGCCACGGCTGGCGTGCTGGTGGGGTCAGTGGGTAGCTTTACAGCATAGGGTGCAAGTG
>CBIHLX010000020.1:0-13426 GCA_966210935.1 uncultured bacterium
ACTCGCCCAAGCCAAGAAGTGGTATAGCGAGGTAGTCATGTATACGGTGATGCTCACAAAGGACGACCATGGCCCTGCCTGTCTGGACTATGGTGAGAATGCGAACGAGCATTACATGTGTAGTACCAGTACAGACTGTCCGTTGCGGTTTCTTGAGACGGCACTCACTTATCCGGCTACGGAATATGACTTTAGCGAACGGGTCTATGACGATGATCCGGCTCGCATGCGTGGGTTAATTATGCATAAACTCGACATAGGCAAAGCGTTTGATATTCTTGAAGAGAATTACGTGGGCGCTAAAAAGCAGCAATACGACGACGCTCTATGGCAATATTTGGTCGAGGGTCCAAAAAAGGCAGAGTGGGGGATCCAATGATTGCTGATACCCGCCTCTTTACTAACTGAGAAAACCCCTGTATAATTAGCTTCATACGCCGGAAAGTCTTATAGGCTGCGCGCGAAAATATAATTAACGAGGAGAGAAAATCCCACATGGCAGATTTCGATCGAACAAAGCCACACGTTAACGTTGGTACAATGGGCCACGTTGACCATGGTAAAACAACCCTAACGGCTGCAATTACTCACGTTCTTGCAAAGCGCCTTCCAAGCGACGTCAACAAGCCTCGTAACTACGAAGACATCGACAACGCTCCTGAAGAAAAAGCACGTGGTATCACCATCGCTTCTTCACACCAGGAATATGAATCAGCTGCTCGTCACTACGCGCACGTTGACATGCCAGGTCACGCCGACTACGTTAAGAACATGATCACCGGTGCTGCACAGGTTGATGGTGCTATCCTCGTAGTTGCTGCGACTGACGGTCCACTTCCACAGACTCGTGAGCACGTTCTTCTTGCAAAGCAGGTTGGTGTGCCAAAGATCGTTGTCTTCCTTAACAAGATGGACATCGCTGACCCAGAACTCGTTGAGCTCGTAGAGATGGACATCCGCGAACTGCTTGCTAAGAACGGTTTCGACGAAGACGCTCCTATCATCAAGGGTTCTGCTGTTAAGGCCCTCGAAGGTGACGCTGCTTACGAAGACGCTATCATGGAGCTCGTTGACGCTCTTGACAGCTACGTTCCTGAGCCAACTCGCGACATGGACAAGCCATTCCTTATGCCAATCGAAGACGTTTTCTCAATCAAGGGTCGTGGTACTGTTGCTACCGGCCGTATTGAGCAGGGTATCGTTAAGCTTAACGACCCAGTTGAAATCGTTGGTGTTAAGGCTACTCAGAACTCAGTTGTTACTGGTATCGAAGCATTCAAGAAGAACCTCGACCAAGGTCAGGCTGGTGACAACGCTGGTCTTCTCCTCCGTGGTATCGAGCGTGAGCAGATCGAACGTGGCCAGGTTCTTGCTAAGCCAGGTTCAATCACTCCACACACTGAATTCGACGCTGAAGTGTACATCCTTAAGAAGGAAGAAGGCGGTCGCCACACTCCATTCTCTAAGGGTTACAAGCCACAGTTCTACTTCCGTACTACTGACGTAACCGGTGAAGTTGAACTTCCAGCTGACAAGGAAATGGTCATGCCTGGTGACACTCTTACCTTCAAGGTTAAGCTCCTCGCTCCTATCGCTATGGAGCAGGGTCTAAACTTCGCTATCCGCGAAGGTGGCCGTACTGTTGGTGCAGGTGTTGTTACCGCTATCACCAAGTAATTAGATCTCTAGTTACACGAAATACCCCGAGCAATCGGGGTATTTTTGTTGCTAGCAAAAAGCCCGGCATGAGCCGAGCTGATTGCGGTTGTTTATCGTTGCAGAACTGGTTGAGCGATACGTGAAGCAAATGATCCAAGCTTCCTTTGGAGGCCTCGCAGCCTAGGCTGTGCTTTGGTCTCGTAGAGATCCTTGGCATGCTTTGCCAGCTGGGTAGCCTGGGCTCCCAGCTTTTTGAAGCGTGACTTCTTCGGGTATACCTTTGTGGCGTAGAAATCCAGATACTCCTTATTGGTTTCTGGATCATAGCGACTGTCGACGCCAAGTACAATCTCGCTGTCAGATGTACTGGTCGCTCGGCGGTATCTCCGGTCGAGATTAAATAGCCGTTTGATATCAGTCGTATCGGCCCACTTGAGGTCCTCTAGGCCATCGGTTCGATTAAGGGCGGCGACGTCGGTACGTAGCATGCCTCGAATCGGCTCTTGGCCGAAGTATTCGAGGTCTTGGAAATAAGGCTCGGCTTTATTGTGAAGGTTATTTAATACTGTTATTACTTCGTCATCTAGCTCATGGTAACGATCTGCAACGGGTAGATCGTATCTTTCCATACGTTTATTTATTATAACAGATTTTCCTTCTGCAGACCAGCCAAAGTGCTTTTGGCTATTCTGTTAAAGGGGACAGAGAGGTGGCTGGCGGCGACCACCTCTCTGTCTATATGGATGGGGTGGTTACGGTGCTGGCCTGCGCTGAAATCGCACAAAGTACCGCGGAGACTCCAGGATGCTTTGCTCAACATGTACGGAGACTACGAGTGTACTCGCATGCTCACGGCCAAACTCCTGACCTAGTCGGAACAGAAGCCGCTGGAGGCCACCGCCGGCAAGATGCCGGTGCTGCTTGCGACTCAGTTCGATGTCCGGCGCGGCGGGGTTGTCACGAAGTAGTTCGGCTGCAGCATTGTAGATGTGAGCCTCTAGGGGTTGGGTATTGATGGCAACGAGTAACTGGCTAACGCCCGTCATGATTTCACGTCCTTCGTATTACAGCTTTTGATGGGCTAAAAAACATGTGAATGACTGGGTGTGGTGAGCTCCGGTGTACTGTCCTCTCTGTCGATGGAAATGTATGTGACCACCTCTGTCGAAGTGGTCCTAAAGTAACTATAGCATAGTATCCTAGTAAGCAAACACCCCGCTGACACCTAGAGGCGCCAATGGGGTGCTGCTCGATAGGTGGGCGGGGTAGGGTATGGAGGTGGGTGCGTCTAGGGGACGCTAAACCAATGAGTGTTACCGTCGGTAGAGATGAACTCTATCAGCGTTGGCTGCTCGTTGTATGCTGGGCCGTACTCGTGGGCGAGTGTGGCGGCAAGAGTGGTTTTGTCGGTGGTTGCTGGGTAGTCAACCGAAAACTCCGCCCCTCGTGTCACATTGGTTGTTCTGGCTACTTCGAGAGCTCGCTGTCCGATAGTACGAGCTTCCATGCGGTGCTCATCGGTTATGCGTGGCGTCGACGTCCGAATAGGCGCGTAGGGCCCGCTAGTCGATACCTTTCTCATAGACGCATGTTCTCCTTAGGTTCAGGCGTAGGAAGTCTACGACAGATCAATATAGTACGGCTTTATGGAACAATCGTCAATCATAAGGGGTTTAACAGAGGTTCACTCTTGAATAAAACGTAAAAATATGTATAATTACATCTGTATTAACAATTTATTTCGACAACTCGGCCAGACGTGAGCTATACGCCACGAATCGAGCAGAGGTTACGAAATAGCACATAAGGAGTAATTTATGGCAGAGCAAGAAGGACTTCGTATCCGTATTCGCCTTAAGGCTTACGATCACAAGGTGATCGACCAATCAGCAAAGCAAATCATCGACACAGCTATCCGCACCGGTGCGGCTATCGCTGGTCCAGTGCCACTTCCAACTCGTCGTAGCACATACACAGTTGTAAAGAGTCCGCACGTCTACAAGACTGGTGGTGAAGCATTCGAAATGCGCGTACATAAGCGCCTTATCGACATCACCAACGCAACTCCAAAGACTATCGACAGTCTGCAGAACCTCAGCCTTCCAGCTGGTGTTGACGCAGAAATCCGCATGTAATTAGTCGGACAACAAGGAACTCCCGCCACAGCGCGGGAGTTTTAATTTGGGTGGACGCACCTCCCTGGGTGCATGTATTAGTGTGACGCATGACGTTGAGGAAACGCTTAAGTTTTTGATATACTGGTAGGAATGTCTAACAAAACACAAAAACAACCAACAAAAAATGCTCACGCTCGTGCAGTAGCGGCTACCCGACGTAACTATGAGCGTGTCTTCGAGTCTGATGGTACGTACTTTCTAAAGCTAGTGGTATTTACGCTGCTTGGTACGTTCTGGGTGCGTTTCGGTACGCCAGTTGAGTGGCTCGGAATGCCTATCGGCGCTCTTCCTGTTGGGTTGCTCGTGGGTCTGGTGTTAGTGCGTAAGTTTGAGAAGCATCAGTCTGATCGCAAGATATGGTACGCAATCCTCCTGGTTGTGACGATTGCGTGTACGTATGCTCCAACGGGCGTTGTACTTTAGCGCGGATAATCGCCGCCAGAGATGCCCCAATACTGCTCAAGGGTTTTGATACCCTTCTTTTGCATGTCTAGAGCAATCTGCGATCCGACGTAGCGGTAGTGCCAGGCTTCTGGGCTGTAGCCGGTTGTACCTTCGTGGCCAGCGTGGTAGCGCTGTATAAAGCCATATGAAGCGGCATTTTGCTGCAGCCAGGCGTAGTGTGGGGTGCCAGCAAAGCATTCAAGTGCACAGCCGCTTGTACCTAGGTCAACCGCAAGGCCGGTTTGGTGCTCGCTGTAGCCTGGCCGTGCGCTCACTGTGTCGGCAGCTTCAGCGCTGCCATTGGTCGCGACCCAGCCATTGTAGGTGGTGATTTGGTTGGCGTATGAGCGGTAGCTGCTTGTGAGGGACATGGTGAGTCCTTGAGCGGCGGCTGCGGCTAACATATCGCGCAGATGTGGCGCAGCCTTCGCACTCACGAGATAGCCGTTTACGCTGACAAGATCGATAGGGGCAAAATCAAGCGGTGACAGGCAGTGAGTTTTATTGACGAGAATATCAATATTGTTCGGATTACTATGACCATTTGTAGATAGCCGACATGATGACGCCGCTGGAGTGGCTGGCGTGGCAGTCGTAGCGGCCTTAGCTTGCTCGGCGGCTTTGGCTGCTGCAGCTTCTTCGGCTGCTGTGTCGGCAGCTTCTTTGGCGAGCCGTGCGTCTCGCTTGGTCTTTAGTTCCGGGAGAAGCTTGTCGGAGCGGGCATTTAGTTCGGCTATTTTGTTTGTGTTGGCTTCTATATCTCGATTGGCGGCAGAAGTCGTGAGGAAGAGGAGAGTAATACAAGCAATGAGAATAAAAGCCACGACACCTAGTGAGATGCGGTGTTTATATACCCATGAATGAGAAGTCCGCTTAATCATTGCTACTAGTATAGGGGAATGAGGGCTAAAAGGGTATTCAAAAGAGCCCGTAACCTGCGGAACTCACCTGATGAATCCAGGGAGTTCCGCAGGGCGGGCTCGTGATGTCAGTCACCGGAGCGGTGGAGCTGGCTGATGACGTTGGCAAACTCTCGACTGCCATGCGCATGTTCGATTGCAACGACACGCTGGATGACTCCAGCCTCGTTGCGATCAACCGCCATTCTCCATTCGGTGCCTGTGGCATGCTCGCTTGTGCGAGTAGCTTCGGCCTCCGGAGGGAGGGCAAGTAGGAACTTGCGCCCTTCAAGCACTGTCGAATAAAAGTGCGTGTAGGGCGGCTTTGCTACCTCAACGGTGCCTTGGACGATTTCGTGACTACCACCTTGAATCAAGTCGGTAACCGTTTTCTCGTCAACACCTACTATAAAATTACTCACATTTATCCTTCGATCGGATTGTAGTACTGCAGCTGACGGGCATTACTATAACAGAAAAACACATCTATGTCGATAGATTAGTGGCCAATGAAAAAGCCCGCGGTCTGCGGGACTCACCGAGGCAATCGGGAGTCCCGCAGGGCGGGCTAGTCGAAGGGTGGGATCGAAATGAACGCACCCCGAGTAAAGCTTGACTCAATCGCGGCCGGAACGCCTTCAGCTACTAGGTAGCCAACGACCGGCTGGTAGGAGACGATGAGACGACGCGGATTGCCGTTGTCGAACGCATCCTCAACCTCTTCGAGATGCAGTTCCTCGCGGGTTCCTGTGTCAAGCACGTGGAAGATGGTATCTCCGTACGTGATTTGGGTTTGCTGGAAGAGGCTTGCTGGCGTACCGGTAAGCGGATCTGCTTCGGTGAATACCACAGGCTTTTCGACGATAGTGATCCCTTTGCCCTGAAGGTTAAGGATATCATCGAGCACTTCACAGGTTTCTATTGGTACTCCGTCGACCCGCACTGTATTGTCGTCATCAACTTCAAACTTCATGCGTGACCTACCTTTCGGTGTTGTTGCCATAAGACTTTCTTACGGCAGGTCATCTACATAACTATAACACAAATCTTAATATTTGTCGATAGTCGTGGTGTTGAGGGAGATACGGTCTATACCTCTTGACGTACCCCTTAAAATTTGCTATGCTACATAGGTAACTTATTACGTAATAACAACTGTCTCTTGGTGAACCGGCAAGTCTACATCTGTAGAAACTACCTGCCACCAAGAGTTTTAAGTGGGAGCAAGAGGGCAATGAAAGCACTTCTCGGTACCAAAATTGGTATGACCCAAATCATCAGCGAGGATGGACGTGCAGTTCCTGTAACGTTAATTCAAGCTGGCCCCGTGACTGTGACTCAGGTCAAGTCTGTCGAAATCGACGGATACAACGCAGTACAGGTGGCATATGGTGAGGGTAAGAACCTGAGCAAGGCCGTGGCTGGTCACACAAAGACCGCCGGTGTTACCCCGAAACATATTCGGGAATTTCGTGTCGATGAACTACCTACCGACCTTAAGGTTGGTGACGTCATCGACGTAACTAAGTTTGAACTGGGCGACGTGGTCGACGCTACAGGTACAAGCAAGGGTAAAGGTTTTGCCGGTACGGTAAAACGCCATAACTTTAATACAAGCAAGAAGACTCACGGTGGTAACGGCTATGTCCGTAAGCCAGGTTCGATCGGATCAATGTATCCTCAGAAGGTCTTTAAGGGTAAGCGCATGGCCGGCCGTATGGGTGCAGACCGCGTTACCGTTAAGAACCTCGAAGTTGCATACGTCGATAGCGCGAACAACCTGATCGGCCTCAAGGGTGCCGTTCCAGGTCCTAAGAAGGGTCTGATCGTAATCGGAGGTAAGGCATAATGGCTGAGACTACTAAAGCAGCAGCAACTGCTCTACCAAACGAAGTCTTCAACGTTACTGTTGAAAACCATGAGCTTTTGAAGCTTGCGTATGATTCATACCTCGCTAACAGCCGTCTTGCAAGTGCTACTACTAAGCAGCGTGGCGAAGTCCGCGGTGGTGGTAAGAAGCCTTGGAAGCAGAAGGGTACTGGTCGTGCACGTTTTGGTTCGAGCCGTAACCCAATCTGGCGCGGTGGTGGTATTGTTTTCGGTCCTCGTGGCAATGAAAACTACACCAAGAAGCTTTCGACAACCAGTAAGCGCGTTGCTGTAAAGCAGGCACTGACACTGGCTAACGAAGCTGGCAAGATTGTTGTTAAGGATGTTGCAACAACTGGCAAGACTGCCGAAGTTGTGAAGTTCCTAGCTGACAACAAGTTTGCTCGTAAGGCACTGATCGTTGTTGACGAAAAGACTCCTGAGTTGATTCGTGCTACTAACAACATTCAGAATGTATTGTTGATTCGCGCAAACTACTTGAGCGTATATCACATTTTGAACGCTGACCACATCGTTCTTTCACCTAAGTCTGTTCCTGTTCTTAAGGACTGGCTCGTTAAGGAGGAGGCGTAATATGACAAATATTAGCGTTATCCCACGTGCTACTGAGAAAGCCTATGCCCAGTCTCAGAGCAATGTTTACGTATTTAATGTTCCACTGACAGCTAATAAGCAAGAAATTGTTGCTGCTGTGGAAGCGCAATTTGAAGTAAAAGTAACTGGTATCAAGACTCTGGTACAAAGTGGTAAGGCAGTTCGCTTTAGCCGCGGTAAGAACCGCCACCCAGGCACAACGACTCGTAAGGATTCTAAGAAGGCTTACGTAACGCTTGCTGAAGGTAGCAGTATCCAGGTCTTTGAACAGCCAGCTGAAGAGGAGAAGAAGTAATGCCGATTAAAGCTTACAATCCAACTACTCCAGCTCGCCGTGGCATGACCAGCCAGGATCTAAGTGAGATTACAACTCGTAAGCCACTTAAGAGCCTGATCAAGAGCAAGAAGCAGAACGCCGGTCGTAACAACACTGGTCGTATCACTGTTCGTCACCGTGGTGGTGGTGTTAAGCGACACTACCGTCTGGTTAACCACCGTCTTGCTCCAGGCCTGACTGTAACGGTTGAAGAAATCGAATACGATCCAAACCGTTCAGCACGTATTGCACGTGTTAAGGATCAGCACGGCCTGTACCACTACATCCTGGCTGATACCAGCATGACTAAAGGTAAGGTAATCGTTAGCGGTGAAGACGCTCCAATTGAAGCTTCAAACCGCATGACCCTTGCTAAGATTCCTGTTGGTTCACAGATCTACGCGATCGAAATCAACCCAGGCCGTGGTGCTCAGATGGTTCGCGCCGCTGGTACTAAGGCACAGCTCATGGCTAAGGAAGGTGACTACGCACAGGTGCGTATGCCGTCTGGCGAAGTCCGCCGTTTCCGCCTGGAAGCTACTGCTGCTATCGGTGTTGTCGGTAACGTTCAGCACCAAAACGTCAAGATTGGTTCTGCCGGTCGTAATCGCCGCAAGGGTATTCGCCCAAGTGTCCGTGGTGTCGTAATGAACGCCGCAGATCACCCGCACGGTGGTGGTGACGGTGGTCGTCACGGTAGTGGTAAACCACCACGCACTCCATGGGGTCAGTTGACTCTTGGTTACCGTACTCGTCGTCGTAAAGATACCAGCAAGATGATTGTTAAAAGTCGCCATGATGCGAAGAGGAAGAGGTAGTATATGAGTCGATCACTCAAGAAAGGCCCATTCATCGACACCAAGCTCGCTAAGAAAGTGGCGGCGCTTGGTACGAATGACCGTACTATCATCAAGACTTGGGCTCGTGCTAGCACGATTACCCCTGAGATGGTCGGTCGTACGATCGCTGTTCACAACGGTCGCGTACACGTTCCTGTGCTCGTGTCGGAAAACATGGTTGGTCACAAGCTCGGTGAGTTTAGCCCAACTCGTAAGTTCCGCAAGCACGGTGGAAAGGATAAGAAGTAGTTATGGCAGAACAATTTACCGTTCGTGCATACGCTAAGGGTGTTGATCAAGCCCCACGTAAGGTTAGCCTCGTTGCTGCCCTCGTACGTGGCCGCACCGTAGCAGACGCACTTGTTATCCTTGAGCACGTTCCAAAGCGTGCTGCACTCCCAGTCAAGAAAGCGATTGAGAGCGCAAAAGCTAATGCATCAAACAACCACGGTCTTGACGCCAAGACTCTCGAGATCACCACTCTGTCAGTGACAGCTGGTCCTCGCCTGAAGCGTTTCAAGCCAGCAAGCCGTGGCCGTGCCCTTCCATTTGAGAAGAAGACGAGCCACATCTTGGTTGAGGTGACTGGTACTGAGAAACCTAAGAAGCCTGCAGCAAAGCCAGCCGTTAAAGCTGAAGCAGCTGAAGTGAAGGAGAGCAAATAAATGGGCCAAAAAGTAAACCCAATTAGCTTCCGTCTTCAAGTTCACAAGAACTGGGATTCACGCTGGTTCGCTGGCAAACGAGAATTTGCCAAGTGGCTTATCGAAGACGTAAGGATCCGCGAACTGATTGAAAAGAAGTTCGCATCACGCCCAACCATCAATCGTATTGAGATTGAACGTTCGGCAAACCTTATCACTATTACCATCCACACAGCTAAGGCTGGTGTTGTGATCGGTCGTGGTGGTGCAGGCGTTACTGAGCTGAAAGCTAACATCGAAAAGATCGCTAGCCTGCCAGTTCGTATCAACATCGAAGAAGTAAAGCGTCCTGAACTTGCTGCTAAGTTGGTTGCCGAGAACATTGCTCGTCAGCTCGAACGCCGCATCAACTTCCGCCGTGCAACTAAGATGACTGCGCAAAACACAATGGCTGCCGGTGCCAAAGGTATTCGTATCGAGGTTGCTGGTCGTTTGAACAATGCTGAAATGGCTCGTCGTGAAAAGGTTATCGAAGGTTCTGTGCCATTGCACACCCTCCGCGCCGACATCGACTTCCACTCAGCTCGTGCCCAGACTCCTGCCGGTATCATCGGTGTAAAGGTGTGGATCTACAAGGGCGAAAGGAGTGACCGTTAATGTTACTTCCAAAGCGCACTAAGTTCCGCAAGGTTCGCAAAGGCAAGAACGACGGTATCGCAACTCGCGGTCACTACATTGCCTTCGGTGACTTTGCTATCCAGTCACAGGGTAACTCTGACATCACCTCTCGCCAGATCGAGTCAGCTCGTCAGGCGATGACCCGCTACATCAAGCGTGGTGGTAAAATCTGGATTCGTATCTTCCCACACATCCCTGTCACTCGTAAGCCACTCGGTCTTAAGATGGGTGGTGGTAAGGGTAACCCTGAATTCTTCGTTGCTAAGGTCAAGGCCGGCACCGTTTTGTTCGAAATGAAGGGTGTATCAGAAGAAGTTGCACGTGAGGCTATGCGCCTTGCTGCACACAAGCTTCCAGTTAAGACTAAGTTCATTAAGCGCGAGGAGGCGTAATCATGGCTGAAACAACCAAGAAGACGACTATCAAGACAGCTACTGAAGTGAAGACACTTGAGCAGCTTCGCGCTGAGCTCGCGACAAAGCAGGCTGATCAGATCGCCGCTAAGCGTTCACACGCTGCAGGCGAACTGGTTAACCCACGCGTCCTCACTGTTACACGTAAAGAAATCGCTCGCCTTCACACTGCTATCCGAGCAGCTGAGCTGAGCGAAAAGGAGAGTAAGTAATATGGCCAAGACACTGACCGGTATCGTGACCTCGGATGTTCGCGAAAAGACTATTACCGTCACTGTTACTAGTCGTGAGACTCATCCTATTTATGGCAAGCAGTACACTGTTAGCCGTAAATATACTGCTCACGATGAAAACAACGAAGCAAAGATTGGCGACAAGGTGACTATCACCGAAACTCGCCCTGTTTCGAAGACCAAGAGCTTTGCGCTCAAGCACATTGACGAAAAGTCACGTGGCTCTGTTGAGGTGAACACGGAGGCAGAGGTCTAATATGCTACAGCAAGAATCTCGCATGAAAGTAACCGACAACAGCGGTGCTAAGGAAGCCCTTATCATCCGCGTACTCGGTGGCACTAAGCGCCGCTACGCTCGCGTTGGTGACATCGTTGTCGTTACTATCAAGCAAGCAAGCCCAACAGGTAACGTTAAGAAGAAGACTATTCAGAAGGCGGTTGTGGTTCGTACTCGTGACCAGATCCACCGCAAGGACGGTAGCACTATCAGCTTCGACGACAATGCTTGTGTAATCATTAACGATGATAAGAACCCTAAGGCTACTCGTGTCTTCGGCCCAGTCCCACGTGAACTACGTGACCTCGGCTACAGTAAGATCATTAGCCTTGCTCCGGAGGTACTCTAATATGGCACAGCGTATTCAAAAAGGCGATCTCGTCAAACTGATCAGCGGTGTTAACAAGGGTACGACCGGCAAGGTTGTCGCTGTCCTCGCCAAGAAGGGCGCTGTCCTTATCGAAGGCGTTGGTAACAAGCACCGTCACGTTAAGCCAAGTGCAGTTAACCCACGTGGTGGTAGCAAGGACATTCATGTTCCAACTCCACTTTCAAAGGTTGCACTTGTCGTTGATGAGAAGACTAGCAAAACGAGCCGTATCGGCTACGTAAAGAACGCCGACGGCACCAAGGTTCGCCTTGCTCGCCAGGCAAAGAATAAGGAGATTAAGTAATGGCAAAAGCTACTACTACTGCCGCTGCTCCTCGCTTGAAAGCTTTGTACAACGAAAAGTTTGTCAAAGAACTACAAGCCGAACTAAACCTCGGTAACGTTCATCAAGTTCCAAAGCTTGAGAAGATTGTAGTAAGCGTTGGTATCGGCAAGAACAAAGATGACAAGCGTCATCACGAAGTTGTCCGCAACACGCTTAACAAGATTACTGGTCAGTACCCAATTGACCGCCTGGCTAAGAAGTCAATCGCTGGCTTCAAGATCCGCGCAAACATGGGTAGCCCAATCGGCGTAACTGTCACCCTTCGTGGTGCACGCATGTACGAATTCCTCGACCGCCTGGTGAACGTATCACTTCCACGTGTACGTGACTTCCACGGTGTAAAGACGAAGTTCGACAAGGGTGGTAACTACAACCTGGGTATCGTTGAGCAATCAATCTTCCCAGAACTGACTTTTGAGGAGACTCAGCACCTTCACGGCCTGCAGATTACCTTCTCAATCAAGAACCAGGAAGCTGCACACAGCCGCGCCCTGCTTGAAAAGTTTGGTATGCCGTTTGAGAAAGAAGGAGGCGCACGCTAATATGGCTAAGAAATCTATGATCGCACGCGACGAAAAGCGTAAGAAGATGATCGAGAAGTACGCTGCTAAGCGCGCTGAACTGAAGGAACTTGGTGACCTTGAAGGTCTCCAGGCACTCCCGCTCAACAGTAGCCCAACTCGCTGGAAGAACCGCGACATCCTAAGTGGCCGCCCACGTGGCTACATGCGTCGCTTTGGCCTGAGCCGTATTAACTTCCGTGAAAAGGCATCAAAGGGTGAAATCCCAGGCATTACGAAGAGTAGTTGGTAAGAAGGAAAGGAATAAGATATGTCACTACAATCAACTGACCCAATCGCCGACCTTCTAACCCGCATTCGTAACGCGGCTATGGTTGGCAAGAACGAAGTTCGTGTCCCATCTAGCAAGATCAAAAAAGTTGTCGCTGAGCAGCTCCAGAAGAACAAGTACCTCTCTGAGGTAAAGGTTGAAGCTGGCAAGCCACGTGACACTCTCGTTATCACGATCAACAAGCCAGGTGAAAACAGCCCAATCAACGAGATTACTCGTATGAGCAAGCCAGGTCGCCGTCTGTATGTTGGTGCGAACGAAATTCCACGCGTCAAAAGTGGCCGTGGTATGGTTCTGATCAGTACCTCAAAGGGTGTTATCACTGGCCAGGAAGCCGTAAAGGCTCGCCTCGGCGGTGAACTTCTCCTTAAGGTTTACTAAATTGAGTACCTTTATCGAGGTTGTCGGTGGCTTTATGCTCTGGTTAGGGCCTGCCATCGTGACTCTCGTCTTACTCGGCTGGACAGTTCATCTTCAGATGAAAGCAAAGCATAGTAAGAAGAAGTAATACGATTCGTCGTTTACATACAAAAAACCTCCTCCTTTGTGGGGAGGTTTTTTGATGGCCGGTTAAATGCACTATATTGCTTTTCCGCCCCAGATATGCTACGATTATTGAGATATAAATTGCGAGTGAAATCAGGGAGATTTTGCGCTCACCTAGGCTAGTCCATGGTGTCAGCACGAAAACTAACATTTCACTTGCCGTAACGAAAGGTAAGTTATGAGTCGAATCGGAAAACTACCAATTGACGTACCTGCAGGTGTGACAATCACGGTTGATTCAGATGTTAT
>CBIHLX010000021.1:0-13198 GCA_966210935.1 uncultured bacterium
GTGCCTGTCCAATCCCAATCGGTTGAGTTACCGTCGGCATAGCCATAGCTCGTCGCGCCACTTGTAACCATCATGCCGTCAACGTCGTAATTAATGACCGCAGTTGAGTTGGAGCGAAGAATGTAAAGGGCGATTGTGCCGGAAGTTGTGACGTTGTGAGTGTAGCTGAGAGTAGCCGTCTGGCCGGCGGCGAGTGTCGCGCTGGCGACAGTGCCAACAAACTGCGCGCCTTGTAATGAGAGACGGAAGGTATCGGCTGTTTGAGCGCGAACTCGGACGGAGTAGGTGACTGTTTGGCCGGCAACCCCAGCTGGCACGCCGAGGTTAATGCCTGAATCGGCAATACTATTGGCTGGCGACGAGGCGCGTATGCCATTTGTTCCAACAAGAGCCGCGGCTGTTGAGCGTGTAATAGTTGTGCCGTTAGCGGCAACGTAGCCGGTCGTGTTAGTTTCAACCGACGGGTTGGTGTGGAGATTGGTGATCGCCGCGACACCGCCCTGGCCATGTCCTGGGCAGCCGCCTGCTGTAGGTGCAGGGCTGGCGGAGCTTGATTTGTATGATGTCGTGCCATTTGTTGCCGTGACGCAGTAGGTGGCAGGGTTGGCACTGTTGTTGACAGAGTACTGGTAGGTGACGCTGCCGTTGCTCGTGATATCAACGGCTGAGAGGCTGGCAGGGTAGCCATTACCATCCACGGCAAAGGCCGCAAGCTTTTTGTTTGCTTGGCTAAGAGCTGATGAGACACTACTGACTCGTGCCCGTTCCTGAATACCGTTGAACGCAACAATAGTAATTGCCGCAAGAATTGCGATTACAACGATCACAATCAAAAGCTCAACGATAGTGAACCCGGCCCGAGGTCGCTTTATCATACAGCTGGCCCTCGAGACGTTGAATTGTTTGGCGTACCGTCCCAAATCCAATTGGGGGTATCACCGTCGGCGTAGTTGCTGTTCGCGGCTTCGGTAACCATGGCACCATCGAAGTCGAAAGTGTCATTAACGGCCCATGGAATTGAAAGTGCATTGCTAAAGATAGCGACAGCACTTGCTGCTCCAGCCGGGGCAGTGAATGTTCCTGAAATGCGGCGCCAGGTGTTTGCTGTGAGGGTATTGTAGTTTGCCCATGCTGCCGTGCCGAGTGACGCGCCAGTTGAGTCGTACCACTGGACACCAACACGGGCCGAGGTGACATCGGATCGATTTGTACGCATGGCGCCAGAGATAGTGTAGCTGCTGCCTGGAGTAACGGCGATTTGATTACTTGAGGTATTAAAGCCATTATCGGCAGCAGCGGCTGCAACTGTCCAGGTCTTGCGGAGATATGAGGAGCCGTAGAGTCCACCGCTTGTTAGCCGTGAGTTGGTGCCTGCCCCACCGGTATTGCCATACCAGCGGAACGACCAGCCTGTGGTGTTTGACTCAACACTAGGGTTGGTGGCTATATTGATGATCGCAGACGCACCCCCAACGCCGTGCCCAGCGCAGCCGCCGCTCGTTGGTGTCGCATTTGTGGAGCTAGACTTATAAGATGTGCTGCCGGTCGTTGCGGTGACACAGTAGGTGGCAGGGTTGGTGCTGTTATTAACGGAGTACTGGTAGCTAACATCACTATTGGTAATGCCGATACTGGCAAGATCGGTCGGAAACTGGCCGGGGTTATCAACCTGATAAACGGCGATTTTCTTATTCGCTTGAGTCAGTGCTGAAGAGACGGCGCTGACGCGGGCTCGCTCCTGAATGCCATTAAAGGCAACTATTGTAATCGCAGCAAGAATAGCGATGACGACAATGACAATCAAAAGTTCAACGATTGTGAAACCGCTTTTGGTTTTTTGCATACTCTAAATATAGAGGTAACAGGCCGATAAGACAAGATGTGGAAAACCATTTTCCAAGAGGTAAAATGCTTGTATTTTCCATATTTTATGTAGTGCACACCCTATATGTGGTGTAATGCAAATATCACAACATCCTACATATAGCGTTTATTAATAATCTACTGCTACAATGAAGATCCATGGAGGTAGCAACTAACATGGGACAAACACAGAAATACATATTTGTTACGGGGGGTGTACTCTCGGGGGTAGGAAAAGGCATCACCGCGGCCAGTATCGGTGCTGTATTACAGGCCAAAGGTGCTGTCGTTTCAATTCAAAAGTGTGACCCGTATCTCAATGTAGATGCGGGTCTTTTGAATCCTGCGGAGCATGGCGAGTGTTTCGTGACACGAGACGGCGCTGAGACAGATCTCGATCTTGGGCACTATGAGCGCTTTCTCGACATCGAGCTGACACAAAAGAACGCTACGCTAGCGGGCCGACTACTCTCAGATCTTATTATGAATGAGCGTGCCGGCAAGTTTGGCGGCAAGACGGTACAGCTCGTGCCGCACCTGACGCAGGCGATTCAAGATGCGATTCTAACCTCGGCGAATGGTAGCGATATCCATATTGTAGAAATCGGTGGCACTGTCGGTGATTACGAAGGGCTAAGTTTCGTTGAGGCGATTCGAGAATTTGCCCAAAAGGTCGGGCGTGATCGCTGTCTCTTTGTCCATGTTGTGTATGTGCCGTTTATTGGCACCAGTAAAGAATTTAAGACCAAGCCAGCGCAAAATGCACTCAATGACCTGCGTGGATTTGGTATCGTGCCCGACAGTGTGGTGGTGCGTACTGACGACCCTGCGCCAGAAAACGTCGCACGCAAGATTAGTCTCTTTGGTGGCGTACCGGAAGAGCACGTGCTTCTCATGCCGAATGCTGATACGGTCTATCGTATTCCGGAAATTCTAGCTAACAGTGGTATGCACCAGCTGCTGACTAAGTTCTCAGGTTTAACTGCAAAACCAAAACTCACCGGCTGGCACCAGTTGGTAACGCAGCAATCAGCGCAGCCAGGGACGCGAGTAAAGGTTGGTCTTGTGGCTAAGTATATGGACAACGAAGACACCTATATCTCTGTCCTTGAAGCCCTTAAGGCGGCAGCTTGGGGTGAAAAAGTAGGTGTGGATATCCAGTGGATAAACGCCGAAACGGCAACGAAGAAGGACTTTGCAGAGGTAGATGCGCTGCTTGTGCCCGGTGGATTCGGCCTGCGCGGTGTTGAAGGGAAGATCGCGGCTGCCCGCTACGCCCTTGAGAATAACGTACCGTATCTCGGAATTTGCCTTGGGCTACAGGTGGCGGTCATTGCGGCTGCACGCCGAGCCGGGCTCAAGACTGCTAATAGTAGCGAGTTTGACCCAGAGACACCCCATAATGTTGTCTATATCATGGAAGGGCAGGCAGGATTGGAGTCGACTGGCGGCACACTGCGACTTGGCGATTACCCAGCTATCCTTACGAAGCAGTCGCTGGCGTACAAACTCTACAAAGAGCCGGAGATTATTGAGCGCCATCGTCACCGCTATGAGGTAAATCAAGCATTTTTGCCGGAGATCGAGAAGGGTGGCCTTGTTATTAGCGGCACTTCGCCAAACGGCAAGCTTGTCGAATTTGTCGAAGCAGCTGATCACCCATATTTTATTGCAACCCAGGCACACCCGGAATTCCGCTCACGTCCAATGCGTGCCCACCCGCTTTTCAAGGGTCTGATCCGCGCGGCAATTGACAAAGCGTAAGAAGTATGCTAGTATAGCCATGTAAACGAAAGAAACAAACATGGCTGAAGAAAAGCACTTAGATTCACTCGAACCAATGATTAGTACCGATGATGTGTCGGTTCTGCGTACTCTTTTGCATAACATTAAGGGTATTAGTGCCGTCTCAACGACGACTGACTATATTGCCTTAGAAGATTTGCCAGAAGAATAAATTGGCCCGATCAACAAACGCCCGCTACTTGGCGGGCGTTTTGCTGCGCCTCTGTTGTCACAACTGTAAACTGGTATAATGAACCTAATGGAACAAAAAATTACTCAACTTATCCGCGACTTGTACGAGATTGAAATCGACGTACAGCTGTCGCGTCCCGACCCGCAGTTTGGCGACTATGCGACCAATATCGCAATGCAACTAGTAAAGCAGCTTGGTAAGAACCCACGTGAAATTGCTGAAGAGATTGCCGCGAAGCTCCGTGAAAACGAAGACTTCACTGAAGTTTCTGTTGCAGGACCGGGTTTTATAAATATCCGTCTTGGCGATGCGGCGCTGCTTAACTTGGTGCAGGTGAAGCCCCGACCACAGCGAGCAGGTGCACCGATTGTTATTGAAACGAACAACCCGAATCCATTTAAGGCGATGCACATCGGACATGCCTTTAACGCCGTACTTGGCGATACGATTGCTAACTTGATTGCCCTCGACGGGGGTAAGATGTACCGCGTGAGTTACCACGGTGATGTTGGCCTACATGTCGGCAAGAGTATGTACAGCCTACTACGATTTGCAGATGGCGATCTGTCAAAGATTCAGAATATTCCTGAACACGAGCGCAACAGCTTTATGAGTAAAATGTATGCTGAGGGTTCTAAGGCATATA
Source organism: uncultured bacterium (assembly GCA_966210935.1). Classification (GTDB taxonomy): domain Bacteria; phylum Patescibacteriota; class Saccharimonadia; order Saccharimonadales; family Saccharimonadaceae; genus CBIHLX01. Next base: position 4,488 of record CBIHLX010000021.1, read on the forward strand.
AAGAGGACCCTGTGGCGAAGGTTGAGATTGATGATCTTGCCGCCCAGTCGTTCGAGCCAAAGACGGCGCTATATACGGATATCTATGAGCTTTGTAAGAAATGGAGCTTTGAACAGATCGATGCGACGGTCGCACGACTTGGCAACCAGCCGACTGTTGCCCGATTCCTTGAAAGCGATGCCGACGCGCATGGTGTTCAAATTGTTAAAGCTAATACACCAGGCGTGTTTACCGAATCTGACGGTGCGTATGTCTTTGAGGGTAGTAAATACGGAAGCTTTGACAATGTTTTCGTGGGACGAACCGGACGCGGCTTGTATGCGGCACGTGACCTTGGCTTAATGCAATTGAAGAACGAGCAGTTCCACCCGGCAAAAAGCTACATCATTACCGCTGAAGAGCAGAAAGCCTACTTTAAGGGTGTGATTGCTGCCGCTGAACTTGCAATGCCGGAGATGAAGGACACGACCGTCAACATTTCGACTGGTACAGTGAAGCTGACGACGGGCAAGATGAGCAGCCGTGACGGCGATGTGATTGAGATTGCGTGGTTATTTGATGAATTCGGACGTGCTATCGAAGGGCGTGGCGGTGAGCCGACCGACCAGATTATTGCCGGGGCGCTACGCTACCAATTCTTAAAGGTAAAAATCGGCAGTGACGTTGTCTTTGATGTTAACGAGGCGGTGAGCCTAACGGGTAATACGGGCAGCTATTTGCAGTATGCGCATGCGCGCGCTCGTCGTATCTTAGAGAAGACCGGCGCCTTTACGATGCCGCGTGAAGTGCGCGAAGAGGATCGCGCGCTCGTTCGTAAGCTTGGTGAGTATGCCGAGGTGGTAGAGCTAGCAATCCGTGGTCTTGAGCCGCATCACATTTGTAACTATTTGTTTGAACTTGCCCAAGAGTTTAACCGCTACTACGAGAAGAATCAGGTGGCGGGAAGCGAGTACGAAGAGCACCGTGCAGGTATTGTGGCACTCTATGCGGATACGCTAGCTGCTGGTCTGGCCATCCTTGGGATTGACGCACCGGATAAGATGTAATATAGTATGTTTTTAGTAAGCGAGGCTCGCCGCGATAGTGGCGAGTTTTGCTTGTCCAGGGAAGGTCCCTGTGTGAACAAGGAGAGGTCGGATCATGGCACGCGAAAGAGATTTGGACAAAATCTGCGTACTGGTGCTCAAGGCGCTTAAGCGGCTCGAATCCCGAGGGGAGAGCGTGGTTGTGGCCCGTGGCGGACGCTACGGGTTAGACTTACGCTCCCAATTAGAGATCAAAGGAGTGCATCAAAGTGACGTCTGCCGAGCGGTCAACCTGCTGGTTGCCGAAGACGCGGTGTTTCGTGATGACACAGCAAACGTGGAAGCCTACGGCTCTCTGTCTGACCCGATAAAGGAGAAGGCTTCGGCTTTTTACCTTACCGGGAAGGGCCGAGAGCGCCTCTCTGAACTCCGGGCTCGGGAACTTGCCGGAGCGGCATTGGCTGAGTTCGTGAAGGCTTCGTGAGCCGGGTGGCGCTGCGTCTTCATGACGTTGCGCCGCCGCACTCTCCTTGTTCCTATTATTTTAGACACTCATGTATAATCTCTCTTGTACTAAGGGAGATTATTTTTTATGGCACAAGCAAAGAAAACCACCAAGCAACCGGCAGAGAAGAAGAGTCCACACAAGGCGGCTGAGGTGGTCAAGGTGCAAGCAGCTGCATTTAAGGCCCAGGCCGATAAGCAGGCAGGTGGATTTATGAATTTTGTGCGCCAGCAGGGTGTGATTGGCTTAGCTGTTGGTCTAGCGATCGGTGCTGCGGCCGGTGCTGCAGTGAAGACAATTGTTGATCAGCTGATCGTGCCGCTTGTTGGTGTGCTCACGCAGGGCATTAAGCTCGATGACCTCAAGTGGGTACTGATGGATGCTGATGTTGCTGCAGGCCGTGAAGAGGTGGCAATTGGCTGGGGGCTGATCCTCTCCTCACTCATTACACTACTAGCGACAGCTCTGGTGGTCTACTTATTTGTTCACTTTGCTAGGCTCGACCGTTTGGATAAAAAGAAAGACTAGATGTTGAGTGTTCAAAAAATACGCGCCATACGGGCGCGTATTTTGTTTAGCTTTGTAATGCCGGCTTGATGCCGATCCAATAGGCAATGTAGTGGCCTATAGTCAGTATGCCGATAAGTATCACGGTAACGGGCAGCGACGGCTGGATAAAGAGGAGGATGAGGGCAAGAGCGGGTAGGGCGATGTTATGGAAGAGATAGACGTTGCGTGTGGCTTTAGCGGTGAGCTCAGTGAGGCGCTCGTCATCATCGTTCAGCTCGGGCGGCATGACCTGGAAAATGTTGAGCTTATCCTTGGGGTGGGTTTTATTGTGGGCGCGAATAGCCAGTAGGCCAAGTGTGGCGGTAATTACAAAAATAGACACAAGGATCAGTATGCCCATACCGACTTCAAAGCTCATGGAATACGTGTCGTTTCGAAAACCTACGCCGTCGGTAACGAGGAGGTAAATAAAGGCAAAAGTTTGCACTGAGAATAGTATTTGCCAGAATGGTGATTTCGCAGAGGGGAGGTATTTCATGGTTCTATTTTTCCTTGAGCCAAAAGAGCTCATTAACAGGGATATTAAGGGCAAGCGAGAGTCGTAATGCCAGCATAACCGACGGTGAGTAGTCGCCTTTTTCGATTGAAGCAATTGTTTGCCGAGTAACGTCACAGGCCTCGGCAAGTTCAGACTGACTATAGCCCTTACGAGCCCGAGCGGCTTTGACATCGTTATGTAATACATGATCGATCATAGTACAGAATGTAAAGTAAATTTAACATAATGTCAAGTATAATTTACATGACTATTCAGGCCAATAAGCGTAAAATAGAAATATGAAGGTAGAGAAGACCGACCAAGAGTGGCGCGACCAGCTAACACCGGAGCAATACCAGGTGCTTCGTCGCAAAGCGACCGAAGCGCCGTTTACGGGGGAGTATGATAGTGTTTTTGATCCCGGAACATATAGTTGTGCTGCTTGTGGTACGAAGCTATTTGATAGTGCTACAAAATTTGACGCTCACTGCGGCTGGCCGAGCTTTTATGATGCTAAGCCTGGCACGGTGGAGTTTATTGCTGACGATTCGCATGATATGGTGCGCACCGAAGTAATCTGCGCCAACTGCGGCGGTCATTTGGGGCATGTCTTTGAGGGTGAGGGTTATGGCACGCCAACCGACCTGCGCTACTGCATCAACTCACTCAGCCTGAAATTCGATCCCGCTCAAGGTTGATTAACCCTATAATTATGATTAGATAGGACCAGCAATCGCGATGGTCGTGGTTGAATATGTACCTAGGAGTGGGGAATGGGGACGTTGCGCAATGCTCGCATGACTGAGTATCAGTGCTTAGGGAAGCGAGTCGTGATTCCGCCTACGGCGGATATTGCCTCGGCTTTCAGGCCGAATGGGCAGTATGGCAATTTGGTTGCCGAAGTGCTCGAAAAGGTTGAAGCGTGGGATGGTCTCGATGTGGCCGAAAGCGTTTCGGATTTTCCAGACATGCCGCTGCTTGTTGTTCCGCGCCGCGGTCGTAACGTCGAGTGGGCGCGTCACGCTCGTCACAAAGCCCGAAACCCTGGTTTGTCGCCCTTTATCAGGGGTGCGGTCGAGGGGCAGACGGACGTCATTACCGTACACCTCGTCATGCGTCACGGCGGACCGGTCCTGACGCGGGCCTATGCGGGTGATGTGCAGCCGCCGCTGCCATGGATGGCGAGCGCCAGGGACTACGACGACGGTGGTGTTGCTGGCTGCGTCAAGTATTGGCGCGAGCATGCGTACGTCTACCGGCCGGCCGATGTGTGCCGAAGCACGCTCACAAACCGTACGCCGGACTGGGCGCGGTAGCTCCATAGCCTCAAGTGTGTGGCGATAATAGCGCACTAAGCCCTCGGCCGCGTGGCTTCAAATAGCGCGGCCTTTTCCATGTCGAAAATTATCGGAGTATTCTCCTGTATACTGAAATATATGACGAAAAAAGCAAAAATTCTTTGGGTCGATCTAGAAATGACCGGCCTTGATCCGGAGAAGGATCGTATTTTAGAAGTTGCGGCTATTGCAACTGACTGGGACTTTAAGGAAATTGCCACTTATGAAGGAGTGGTGAAGGTGGGACCTCGCCTAATGGCTCGCCGCATGAAAATCGGTAAAGATTTTTGGGACGCTAATCCGGAAGCTCGTGATGGCTTGATTGCACAAAACCTTGAAAAAGGTCGTTCGGGTCGCACAATCGAAAACGAGCTGTTGGCGTTTATTGACGCACATTTCGATGACGATACGCGCGTCATTTTAGCTGGTAACTCAATTCACCAGGATCGCCGCTTTATCGTAAATGAATGGCCGCGACTTGATAAACGCTTACACTACCGTATGCTCGATGTGAGCGCATGGAAAGTAGTGTTTGAGGGGCGCTATAAAAAGAGGTTTACAAAGCCTGAGGAGCACCGCGCTTTAGGAGATATTCGCGGCAGTATCATCGAACTTCAGTATTATCTTGGTAAAATAAAAGTATGACCCATAAAGAATTTGAAACGTACCTCCTGAGCTTCCCGAATACATGGCTGGATTTTCCGTTTGGTGAAGGTACGAGTGTTTATAAAGTCGGCGACAAAGCCGTTGGTGAGGGGAAGATCTTTGCCATTATTGCTGACGGCAGTAAACCGCTTCGTATTAGCCTGAAATGTGACCCGCAACTCGCAACGATACTTCGTGAAAAGTATGAGAGCGTTCTACCCGGCTACCACCTCAACAAGAAGCACTGGAACACTATTATCTGTAGCGGCCAGTTGACCGACGATGAGATAAAAGATCTCGCAAACCTTAGCTATCAGCTCGCAACTGCTGACTAGCTTGTACTACCAACAAAATCAGACATCTGTTTCTTGACAGGTTCAAGGTTGGCTTTCGTGGTCTCGATAAATTCGTCGAGTGACTTGCTATTGGTGGAGTCTGCGATGTCGTCCATCAGGAGCAGGGTGGTGCTAAGCTGGTAACTCATCTCGCGGGCGTACGTACGGTCGTAAATGGCATTAAGGCGGGCATTTTCAAGGGTCTCTGTCAGTTGTTTGCCATTCTCCTTGGTAACGATTGCGCTGTCGAGTTTTTTAGGGTTGATGCCGTTGTTGGTAAGCGGTGCAGCAATGTCTCGGTTAGCGCTTGTGAGAAAGAGACCAAGGCTGCTGTTGGAGCTGCGTAGTTGGTTGCTCTTGATGTTGGGTTGCGCTTTATCGGCAACTGTCTGGAGGGTTGTCAGACGAGCGGCGAGAGTCTGGAGTTTAGTGGCTGATGAAGCGCCACCAAGGCGACTAAGCCCGATTATCGCAAACGTAACGAGGAGAAGAACTACTAAGATACCAACAATAACGAGTAGTTTGTTGGGTGCAGACTGCTTTTGTTGCGGTGCAATTTGATTTAGATAATCAATCGAATATTGCGGCGGCTGCGAAGGCTGCGTTGGAGGCTGAGAGAACGGTTGGTTCGGATCCATAATGACCCCATTTAACCATAAACGCTAACAGAGGTAAAGGGTGCTATACTAGAAGTATGCAAGATGCCAAAGAGGAAGTACGGGCACGACTCAATATTGAGGACGTGATTGGCGAGTACGTTCAGCTCAAGCGGGCTGGGCGTAACTTTAAGGGCCTCAGTCCGTTTAGCGGTGAGCGCACCCCGAGCTTTTTTGTCAGTCCAGACAAACATATTTGGCATGATTTTTCCTCTAACAAGGGCGGTGACATCTTCAGCTTTGTTATGGAGGTTGAAGGGCTAGATTTTCGCCAAGCCCTCGAACTGCTCGCGCGTAAGGCGGGCGTGGATTTGACGGTCTACGAGTCACAGGGGAGTCAGGAATTAGCACGACGCAAAAAACGTCTGCTTGAGGCGCACGATCTAGCGGCAAACTACTATCAACACAGCCTGCTTCGCAACCAGCATGCGCTCGAATATGTGTTTAAAAAGCGCGGACTCTCAAAGGAGATTGTGACGGCCTTTCGGATTGGGTATGCGCCGGATAACGGCGACGCGCTTGTGCAGTTTTTACGCAAAAAAGGGTTTCGCAAACAGGAGCTAGCTGACGCCGGCCTCACAAACCGCTTTGGTGGCGATATGTTCCGCGGGCGTATGACCGTACCGCTGATGGACGCGAGCGGGCAGGTCATTGGCTTTACAGCTCGTATTATCGGCGACGACCCCAATGCCCCAAAGTACCTCAATACGCCACAGACGCTTCTCTACGATAAGGGTCGCCATGTCTTTGGGCTGAGCCAGGCAAAAGAGGCAATTCGCACCAGTGACTATGCCGTTATCGTCGAGGGTAACCTTGACGTCGTAAGTAGCCACCAGGCTGGCGTGGCGCAGGTTGTGGCGACTGCTGGGACGGCGATGACTGAGTACCACCTTCGTGCTCTGAGGCGTCTGACCGGTAACATTCGCTTGGCGTTTGACGGCGATAAGGCGGGGCTTGCCGCCACTGAGCGAGCGATTCCAATTGCGAGTGAGGTTGGGGTTGAGCTGACGATTATTACGCTACCTGACGGCGCGAAAGATCCTGATGAATTGATCCAGCAGGACGTAACACTATGGCAGCGAGCAATTGACACTGCGCAGCCAGCAGTGGACTGGATTTTGGGGCAGTACCAGAAGCGCGAAGATTTGACGACAGCAAGTGGGAAACGAGCTTTTACGACTGCTGCGCTTGCGGTGGTGCGCATGCTAAAGGATCCGGTTGAGCAAGATCATTATGAACAGAAGATTGCCGCCATGATTGGATCGTCAATTGAGGCGGTGAAGGCAAAACAGGCAGCGGCGCCTGTAGAAGCTGTACCTGAGATGAAGCCGGTTAAGTCACAGACGGACGCAACGCGCGACGAGTATGCTTACCAGGATAATTTACTGGCGGCGGCACTGTTTGATGCGGCAAGTCAGGAGCTACTCCGCGACTTTGATGTCACGATGCTCGCCGGAGAGCATCGCCAAGCTGTCGCGAAGTATCTCGCGGCACATGCCGGTGCTACTGTGACGGCCACCCCTGAAGGCTTGCAAAGTTACGATACCTATGTGAAAATATTACTATTGAAGGCCGACGCTCGCTATGCTGCCTGGAGCGATAAAGATCGCTACATGGAAACAGCTCGATTGCTCCGCCAGGTAACAACCGAACACAAGCAACAACAAAAAGACCAACTGACAATAGAACTACGTGATGCCGAAGCGGCGGGCGATGATGCCAAAGCTGTGGAAGTACGCACAAAACTCAATACCCTCATAAAGGAGATAACTCGTGCCCGACGATAAACTACCTACTAGTACAGAAGATCAAGTCATTGACGCCAGCGGTGGCCCGCTAGGTGATATCGATGGTCCAGCGCTCGATGAGCTGATTGACGAAGAAGAAGATGATATCGATACGATCAATAACGGTCAGTATTTTGATGATGTGTCAGACGACAGCGTGCGTCTGTACCTGCGCGAGATCGGTAAGATCCCGCTACTAAACGCCGAAGAAGAGCTTGAACTTGCGAAGCGTGTGGTTGATGGCGACAAACGAGCAAAAGACAAGATGGCTGAAGCGAACATGCGTCTGGTGGTTTCGATTGCTAAGCGTTACTCTGGCCGTGGTCTCGATTTCCTCGACCTAATCCAAGAAGGGAACACCGGTCTTCTCCGTGCAGTCGAGAAGTTCGATCCAGATAAGGGCTTTAAGTTCTCAACCTACGCGACCTGGTGGATTCGCCAGGCGATTACTCGTGCGATTGCTGACCAGGCGCGTACTATTCGTATTCCTGTTCACATGGTGGAGACAATCAACAAGCTGCTCCGTACTCAGCGCCGCATGACACAGGAGCTCAACCGTGAGCCAACCATTGAAGAGCTTGCCAAAGAGCTTGAGATGGAACCGGAGAAGGTTGAATACGTTATCAAGATCAAGCAAGATATCACCAGTCTTGACGCCGGTGTTGGGCGCGATGGTGAAGATGAAGATTCAGTCCTGGGTGACTTTATCGAGGATGAAGAAGGTGCGACACCAGAAGAGTCAGCTACCTCGCAGCTTTTGAAGGAGCAGGTCCAGTCGGTCCTCTCGACACTTTCAGAGCGCGAGCAGAAGATTATCAAGATGCGTTTTGGTCTTGAAAACGGTAAGAGCCATACACTCGAAGAGGTTGGCCAAGAGTTTGCGGTTACTCGTGAGCGTATTCGCCAGATCGAAGCTAAGGCACTTGCCAAGCTTCGTAAGCACAAGGATGCAAAGAAGCTTCACGAATATCTTGGCTAAGAGAAGAAGTAGTAAAATACCCCGCTGTTATGCGGGGTATTTTTTATTCGACTTTGACCATATAGTTCATCTCGAAGCTATTTGCATAGCTATTCGACATACAGACCGAATTGCTACCCTGAAGATCGGCTTTGTTGCCACTCAGCTCGAGGCGTGCCATGACAACTGTTACCCATTGGCCATCGCCGTCATAGTCACAAGTACTTTTCATGTAGGCGTAGCCGGCTTGACGACAGGTATAGCCTGGAGCGCTGTTGCCTAAGGTAGTGCCACATCCGGAAGGGTCAACATACTTGCTATTCAAATAACCTTTTTCGGTCAGGCAGGTAAGAATGTCCTTATGGTAGGTAGACCCATTTGCGAGATTGAACCAGCCATTGCCGGTTGAGTCGGC
>CBIHLX010000022.1:0-12858 GCA_966210935.1 uncultured bacterium
ATATCGTCAGCATGATGCGCCGTGACAATCGTTGCCTCGTGCTTTGCCGCCTGGTGCTGTAAAAACGAATACCGATAGCGGCGCGCGATCTCCTCGCTCGCACCCGGCCCAAGTTCTGCTCGCTTACTCACATACGGCACCCCATACCCACGAGCTAGCGCCTCAACAAAGCGCGCATCCGCCGCTGAATCACCTCTGATTCCATGATCAAAATGCGCCACAATCAATTCGTGTCTGTGCTCCTCGATTAATTTATGGAGCAATACCACCGAATCAACACCCCCACTAACTGCGACGAGGTACTTCACGCGAACCTAACCGAGACGCTTGGCAATCACAACACCAAGCCAAATACCGAGCAACCCACCCACTGTACCAGTGAGCACACTCAGACTTATATCTTCGTTACCCATCAATAGCGGCAGGTAGCCGCCAACAAGGCCGCCAATAGTTGCAAAGAAAAACAGGAATGACTTATTCATGTACCTAGTATATTACGCCCCAGCCGGTGGCGTCTCATTGCAGCTCGTAATATTTGATACCGTAAATGAATACTTATAGTGATCGCTACCCTCAACATACGTACCGGTTGAGCTGCCGCCAATATTCACATGATTACAGTAATAGGCATTGGAGCTTATGAGGGTTATCTCACGAAAGCCGAGGCGACGATACATCGCCGCCTTCTGCGGCCCGCCATGCACGCCATTCCATGCACTAATCACATAGCTCGTTCCGTCGCTAGAATACATATAGCATCCCCGCAAACCACCGATACCCCTATTTGCTTCCGATTGAGGCAAGGTCTCAGTTACGCTCGGCACCCAATCAGCCTGACTCGTACCCCCTGTACAGTTGTCATCGGTACGGACTGTATTGAGACTACCAGTCGAAGGGTAGCTGCCGTTCATGGCATTGTAGGCTTCGACCAGTTTTTGCACATTCTTGATGTCAGATTGTACGCGACTGTTGGCTGCCCGTGCCTGGATGCCATTAAACGCCACAATAGTAATGGCGGCCAAAATCGCAATCACCACGATCACGATCAAAAGTTCCACGATAGTAAACCCTACTTGTTTGCGTGCCCACGCTTTCATATGTTCTATTTATACCATTCTTCAACTCCTTATCACAAGCCGCGCAACCCGCCCGTTAGAGATAGCGAGTGCTGCCAAAAGGGATTTTTTGCTTCACAATTCGCTGCGTATCCAAAGTATCTGCCGAGTGGATCGTTCGCTCACCAAAGCGACGATTAATTGTATCGACCACTTCCGTAACTGCTCGCTCACGGGCCACCTGGTCACCAAAAAGACTAAGCTGCGGATCACTGTCTTCGGTTAACTCGTAGCAGCTCACTCCTATTTCGCGAATACCCGCCGGTGCCTGCGCCATAAGGCCGCACGCCTGGGCATATATCGCCTGGTCGCTATAAAAGGGAAATGGGGCCATGTGTCGCGCATGCCAATACTGCCGGTCGTCAGTCTTCACATACACATACACCCCGCGGGCCACACGCTGCTGTGATCGAAGGCGCGACCCGACCGACTCACACAAATTGTGAAGGCGCTTTGCAATCTGGTGAAACGACAACCCCCGTTCCTCAAGTACGTACTGCCGTCCCACCGTCTTGACATCATGCGACACATCGTCGACCTCCCAGCCGCGCAGTCGCCGATGCCACTGCTCGCCGACGACACTCTTAAAGACCATTTTTCGAAGCGTCACAGGATCAGCGTCAAGAAATTCAAGGGGCGTATAGATACCAACGCTATTGAGCCGATGCTCATTATGAGTTGCGATACCCGTTAAGTCCGTCAGCTTCAAGCTACCTAGGACCGCTCGTAGGTTCGTGTAATCAATCACATCAAGACCATCCGGCTTATGGAGGCCGGCAGCGGTTTTAGCTAGGAAGCGGTTTGTCCCAATCCCCACGTTACAGCGCATATAATTGCCAACTTCTTCGCGCAGTCGCTGCTTGATTTCCAGACCAATCTCTTCCAGTGGACGGTCGCGAATAGAGCTCGTGGTTTGCGTAAAATCAATCACCCCCTCGTCGATACTTTTCATTGTGACGTGCGCGCTGTAGTCGCTCATAATATCCAGCAAACGATGGTAGACATACCGATACTTTGCCGGGTCACTCTCGAGTGCAACCAAATCCGGCACCAGCTTGCGCGCCTCTTTGTAACGCATGCCGACTTTCACACCCTTCTGCTTGGCCTCGTAACTCGCCGTGACAACCGCCGTATGTTCGGTGCGGCGGTTCATGACCGCTACCGGCCGGTAGCGAAGCAGTGGGCGAGACTGCTGCTCGACTGTCGCGAAGCAGCTATTGAGATCGATATGCATAATTAGCGGACGAGCCGGGTTGTAGTCACTATTCACCATGACCTCCTTGTTCAAAGAAATCATAGATTCTAATTAATGCACCTTGTAGGCCGCGCCGGAACCGGCGTCGTGCGCCGCGTTCAGAATCGACCCTAAGTCGTGTCTCGAGTGGGATGTACGACGACCATTTATTCATAGTGATCCGCCTCTCGGGTGAGGTGCCAGGTCAGTCGCTCGCTATCAAACTCCAGTCGATAATCCGCCCCACCGTCTGTCACATCAAAGATATGCACCGTCCGTGCGCCATGGGCCGTCGGGTGCCGTAACCCCAACTCCGTAATTTCAATTTCTCGGCCGCTGGCTCTGCGAAATTTTACAGGCCGGCACAGATTTAACCCCTCGCCAAATGTCACGACAACATCAATTCGTTCGTTCAAAAAAGTTTCGTCATTCATATCAAAAATCCTCTAAAGGTTAGTTAGAGAAACGTTTTTGATTGTATTGCCCGTCTACTTGCCCGTTTCTAGCAAGCCTCCGAAGACAATTGAATGACCTGTCGTGAGGGACGCTTAGCTGCAGAAGCCAGTGAGTATCACGTGGTACTTTTAGTATAACGCTTAGCGCTTAAAAATGGTACGAATATTCGACCTCACCTTTACCCTCAAGCACGACACTTAAGACCAAGGGTGAGTCCTGCCAGCCGGGCTTTCCGGCTGGCAGGTTATGGTTGAGACCATACGTTCAGTCACCTAAATAAGGCAGGACCACGTGTACAGAAAAAGCCGCTCCGCCTCTCCAAACTTAGCAACATTACTGTTACATAGTCTGTAATACGCCAGCTTAATCTGCTCGCGACCCATCATCCACTGCTCAGGATCAAGGATATCCCGAGGGCTTCCGCCCTGATCGACATACTCCCAGCGACTAAGCCCGGTGGCAATATGCCGGATACCCAATTCTTCCTGATGCCCTGTGAAATCCGAGTCCAACCGTAGCAACTTATGATGCACTTCATCGTACAGCAGCACCCACCAGACACGCCAGCCAACATTGGCATCGTGCCGGAAGCAGGCCTCGGCAAAGTCCATGATCGTGCGAAGGCCGACATACTCTCGTGGCAACACGACCCGATGCGGGTCGATCTTCTCACAGAAGCCGTGACGATACTCGCAGTCACCTCCCTGATGAACCGAACAGACGTTAAACAACCTCGCTTGCCCAGACATATCCACCCCCCTGAGTGTAAATATCAAACGATAGTCAAAGTGTAGCACTTGGGCATAAATTTACAAGAGCCTTCCAGGCCTCTAGAAAAACACTTCAGTATCTGCTACAATCGCCAGAGTAATTGTGGCAGCGTAGCTCAGTTGGTTAGAGCGTAGGACTCATAAGCCTAAGGTCACAGGTTCGAAACCTGTCGCTGCTACCAAGAAAATCCCCTCATCGAAAGATGGGGGTATTTTCTTGATGTTTACTCTTCGCCTTCAATCAAGATGTGTGGCGGACGCTTGTCGATCCGCCCTTGTAACGACTACTGATTGTTTCCTTTCTCTGCGTCTAGCTCGTCAACGGTCACCGCTAATTCGGCAACTGAGGTAAAATATCGCCCCATAGTAGGACGATAGTAGATCTTTCTTCCCACCTTCTGGCTCGTTACGATATGCGCATCTTTGAGGATCTTCAAATGGTGCGAAATCGTTGGTCGCGACAGATCGGTTTGAGCAGCCAGTTCAGCGACGGATTTTCGAGACCCATCCAGCATGAGCAAAATTAACTGCTGACGAATAGGGTCACCAAGCGCATTAAAGAGGGGAAGGCTTTGCGTAAATATATGACGTATTTTTTCTTGTTGATCCATTGCCTTCCACTATGATTTATTGGTCGAAAAAAATCAACCGATTGAACGCGCTCAAGAACCGCTTTGCCCGTCCGAACCGTTTCGTCGAACACCCCACAACGTTGTAAATAGCACTTGACCTTCCGCCACTGAACGGGCGTGATTTTACGTGTCGCATTCTATTATTTTTGTCATGCTAGTGCTTTACTGGAAGAGTGAAAATAACGTCTCTCAATCTCCAAGGATTTGAACACTGGGAAGAGCGAAAACCAAACATCCTCGCCTACCTGCGCCAGGAATCCCCTGACGTTGTACTCTTTCAAGAGGTCGTGTATCTGCCGGAACTTTCAGCACACAATCCGGCCGAACTCCTTAACGCCGAACTTGGCTACCGATACGAAAACTGCACCATCAGTCGCCTGCAAGTTGGCCTCGAGCACCCTGTCTACCGCGAAGGCCTCGCAGCAATCAGCCGCCACCCGATCCTTAAGACAGACACTATCGTTTTAAAACAGGACGAACGAGATGCCCATCAGCGAATCGTGCAACTGCTCGACATCATGATTAACCATCATGTCGTTAAGATTGCCAATGTTCATTTCTCAATTACCGACGACTTTGACTTTGCAACACCTCAGCTCATTGAGCTACTCGACATACTGCAGGCGCGGGGCGAAAATCGCATCATTGTCGGTGATTTCAACCTCGACCGACTCGAAGACAGCGCAGAGCTATGGCAGGACCGCTACCGCGCTTCAACTGTCTTCCCGTACCTGTCATTCCCAAGCTGGAATAAGCGCAATGATTACTTTCTCATCCCGAAATCATATGAGTTTAGCGACTTTGGCACATCGGGCGACGCACACTTATCTGATCACACAGCAATCACGACCACCCTGGCACATTCAGGCGACAGCCACGACTGGCGTCGTGAACTCCGTGAACGTTTCGCGCATCTTCGCGATCATGCCAAATAAAATAACCGCCTACATGGGCGGCTATTTTATTGTAGCCAAACTAAATGTCAGTTCGATTGCTCGTCAGAGTAGCTAGCTTTGCAATACCCCAGGCAATTAACGCGTAGATGACCATTGCAACGATACTGCTAATCTCAAGTACCGATTGACCATAGGCCGGAGTGTAGCCAAAGACACCGAAGAACGGCCAAGCAAAGACACCACTAAGGCCATAAATTAAGTCAACAAAAGGTGAACCTTGGTTAGCGGCCAGCAGAAGGAAAATCACACGTAACGCTAGGAGGGCGATGATGACGCCCGCAATATACCAGACGATCTTATGAAATACCAACGGACCATCCGCGCGATCAACGACACTTCCAGGCGCTGACACATTAGTGTTATCGAGATTATCACTTGTCTCACGAACTTCAGTCGTTTGACGGTTTACTACTGCCATGAGGGACTCCTTATTAATCTGTCGTGCCCCCAGCATAGCATCAGCCAATGCACAGAAATGTGAACAATTTCACTAACTACTCAATAATGAGGTCGTCAGGCAGGGTAGAGTGGCGAGATTCGACGAAGGTGCGAAGCTCTTCAGAGGTGCGTGGACGGTTCCAGGTAGCGAGCTCAAGTACATCCGAAATAGTGACTTGCTCAATTTCCGCAGAAGAAATATCCATTGTTGTTTGCTTCCTTTTTGTTTTGATTGTTTGATGTACTTATTTAAGCATAAAAGCTTTAAAAAAGCAATACCATTTTGTCAGATTTTTGATACTTTTCTGCTGCTTATGCTATATAATAATGCTAGAGGTAATCTAAAACAAAAACACATGCTCGCTACCCTTGCTGTAATCGCTTTTTCAGCCATCATCCACGCCAGTTTCCAACTGAGCGTTAGTGTTCTGACGCTCCTTAGCGGCCACGCCATTGGCAGCAAGACCGCTCACGGCCGCCTCATGCACCTTGCCAGTAGCTTCATCTTCGGAACCGCAATCATGACCTTGCTACTTCTATCATTTGGAGTACTCATCTTCCAGCCTGGCTACATTCCCGCTTCACCGTTTATCTGGTCGATCGCCTGTGGCGTTATGATCGGATTGGGCGTCGCCGTCTGGGCCTTTTACTATCGCCGCGAAGCAGGCACAAGTCTATGGCTGCCGCGCAGCATGGCACGCTTCCTGAGTGACCGCACAAAAAGTACCAAGCAAGGTGCCGAAGCTTTCTCGCTCGGCATCGCCAGTGTACTCGCTGAAGTTCTCTTCATTATGGGGCCGCTCTTACTGGCCGCACTCTCTATTGCTAGCTTAGCGCCAGCCTACCAAGCTGTCGGTATTATCCTGTACCTTGCGATCTCACTTCTCCCGCTTCTCGTCGTCGCGATGCTTGTCGGCGGTGGTCACAAACTCAGCCACATTCAACGCTGGCGCGAATCCAACAAGCGCTTCTTGCAATTTGCTGCCGGAAGCGGCCTACTCGTACTCGGCCTTTACGTCTATGTTGAACAAGTCATGACCTCTGGTGTTCTTGGAGGAGGCCTCTAGTGGGACAGGCAATCGATATCGTCAAGCGTGGCGGGCGACGCCCGAGTGAGCCGCTCGATAGAACCAAGCTCCACGCCAGTATCCGTGCCGCCTGTCTGAGCGTTCGCAGCCCGGAGGGTGAGGCCGAACTGACCGCAAACACCGTCTGTGACATCGTCATCAAATGGTGCGACACCAAACCCGAGGTAACCAGCGGCGACCTTCGGCGGAAAGCCACCGACGCCCTCACCAACCTCCACCCTGAAGCAGCATATTTATACAAACACCACCGCTTGGTCATCTAAGGAGACACTATGGCACGAAAACCAACATTCGACTATGATCTAATCGTTATCGGCAGTGGCGCCGGCGGTAGCGCCGCGGCTACTATTGCCGCACGCGCCGGTAAGCGCGTTGCTATTATTGAGGCCGACACCTTCGGTGGCGACTCACCAAACTGGAGTGACGTACCGACTAAAGCCCTCCTTCATGCCGCCCAGCTTTACGATGAAGCGCGCCATGGCGCCCGCTTTGGCCTTCGCTCAACTACGCTCGGCTATAACTATCCAAGTATTCGTGCCTGGAAAGAGCTGGCCGTTAAACGCACTGGTGCTGGCGGTAACCGTAAGTACTACGAAAGCCAGGGGATTGATGCGTTCCAGGGAACTGCCCACTTCTTGTCGCCACATGAGATCAGTATCAACCGTCGTCACCTATCGAGTGAACATTTCCTGATTGCCACTGGATCACACTGGGTGACGCCTGATATTCAAGGTCTCGCCGACGTCCCATACGCCACTCCACGCACCATCATGGAAGCGATACGTCCACCAAAAAGCCTCTACATTATCGGTGCCGGCACAATTGGTGTAGAGATTGCTCAGTTGATGGCTATTTTCGGTACTAAAGTCTACCTCGCCGAGATCGCCAGCCGTATCCTCCCTCGGGAAGACGAAGAAGTCGGTATCCTCATGGAACGCCTCCTGAAAGAACAAAAAGGCGTCACAAGCCTCACGCAAACCCGCACCCTTGCGGTCGTCAAAGACGGCATCGGCAAACGTGTCACCTACACCCGCGGCGGTGTCGAAAAGTCCGTGCGTGTCGATGAAGTACTGGTTGCCACTGGCCGCGTACCAAGCGTTGATCTCGGTCTTGAAAATGCAGCCGTGCAGTACACACCAAAAGGTATTGAAGTCAGCAGCAACCTTCAAACCAGTGCTCGACATATCTTTGCCGCCGGCGATGTACTCGGCCACTCCAGCCACACCCACACAGCGCTTCTAGAAAGCCGCGTTGCCGCTCATAATATCCTCCACCCAAAGAGCCGCATTACCCCTGATTACACCGCGACGCCACGCCTGACATTTACCCACCCCGGCATAGCAACCGTAGGCCTGAGTGAAGACGACTGCCTAAAACGTGATCTCCATATCAAGAAAGCAACCGCACCACTCAACATCATTGCTCGTGCCAACACGAGTGATTTCCGTGACGGTTTCGTCAAACTCATTGCCGATCAAAAGGGTGTCCTTATTGGCGCGACGGTTGTTGCACCACATGCAGCCGAGATCATTCATGAGCTCTCTTTGGCTATCAAGTACCAGCTCACCGCCAGCGAGCTTGCCGCGACGCCGCACGCCTTCCTCAGCTGGAGCGAAGCCGTTCGTGTGGCTGCCGCAAAACTTGCCGCTTAATCGCCCGCTTACCCTTCCTGTACGTTCTCCGTGATGCCGAGTCTTCGTTGTCAGTGACATATCTCATAGCCACGATACATCGGGGCTTTTATAGTAGACTATGCGTAATAATAAAGGAGGTGTCCTTATGAGTATGGTTGATGATCTACGCGATAAAGCGCAGGATATAATGGATAATCCAGAACAACGAGAAAAGATTGAGCAGATAGCGAGGGAGAAAAAAATATCTCTTGAAGAAGCCAAAGACCACTTCCTGCACAACCAAGACAAGGGCCAGGACTCACCACTTCCATAGTAGTGCGCTGTGCCGTTCACATTAAATACCGTCGTCACTATTTACCAAAGAAAAAAGTCCTAGCAATTGCTAAGACTTTTTTCTTGGTAGCGGGGAGAGGATTTGAACCTCTGACCTCTTGGTTATGAGCCAAGCGAGCTGACCAGGCTGCTCCACCCCGCGGCACATCAATAATCTTAACAGATAGGGGTTATGATTGCAACCCTTGGTGATTGCCTCCAAAGAGGAAATTCATCCACTGGGTGAAGTTAGTGGGCGGTTTTTCACTAACCGTCGACTGGCGTATCGCCACTTGATCCGCCTGCTTGGCTGCGTCCGTATTAGGCGGCAACACTAACGCCTTTTCCCCTGCCATACCTAGCCCTAAGCGCTCACGAGCAGCCAGCTCTTGATATTCGGCCGTCTTGTAGTAGTTTTGCTGATACGCAAGGCTCTCCGTCTCCAGCTCGAGGAGTAGTTGCTGGCGCTGCTTACTGTCAATTTCCTTCTGCAAGTCAAAGTTTCGCTGCATCACCCCAACCGACCCCCAGGCCCAGCCAGCGCCAATTACAAAGGCCACCGCAATCACCAGGTTATTCGGTGTAATATAGCGGTGCCGGATATGATAATAGATACGACGGATGTTTATTTTTGACATGATGTTCGTAGCTCAATTATAGCTCACTACAAGATAATACGCTATAATGTCCAGAGGCGCGGGGCTGTAGCTCATCGGTTAGAGCAGGCGGCTCATAACCACTTGGTAGATGGTTCGATTCCATCCAGCCCCACCAATAAAATACGCTCACCTTCGGGTGGGCATATTTTATTGGTGGTAGGTCGGAAGCGTAGCAAGCGCCCCTCTTTCAACCCATCTAATCTATTGACATTCTCGTATTTATTTGCTATAATATATTTACTATTGTTGGAAAAACGAGAGATTCATTCCTCGCTCAGATCTGCAACAAAGAGCACCTTCGACCGAAAGGCTTCATACCATGACTACTGACTGCAAAATCACCCTCCCAATGACGGTGATAAGCAAGCACACCGTGTCCGTCGGCGGCTTCCATGCAACCTGCATGAACTGCGGAGCAAACTACTTCGGCGAGCCGGCCTGTACGGGCTGCGGAACCGTTTTTGTGTTCGCCGCATCCCAAAAGATGGGTCCCGGGGTTATCGATTCAATACGCGAGTACGCCAATAATCACGGACTCGAGCTGATCGGTTACTCCGGTGGCGGCTGTGTCAGACTGGGTGGCGGTGATATCCTCAACGAGGATATATACTCAATACAGTAAGTCGCGGCCTTCACGCCCGCAATCAAGTTGCTCGCAGGTAAACATTCCTGTGATGCCTGATTGCGGGCAATTTGATTTCTCAGTCTCATTCTCACTTCATCCATCCAGACCCCCACGAAAAAGACAGACCGCTTTGGTCTGTCTTTCGTTACGGTCGCTTTTTGCGCTCTTCGTACGCCCGACGGCGTGCTATCTCTAATGGATCGTCGGTCGGCTGACTGAGTACAGCTCGAGCGAGGGCGATACCTCGTGTGTTAGTCCGTATCTGCTCGTCCGAAAGGCCGGCACTCCGAACGTCGTAGTTAGGGTCGGCAGGTTCGTATTGCGACTCCTGGGTACGTCGACGGGCCGATGGATGCGCCTGCATCGATTCTGTGCGCGACGGACGTCGTGTTGGTCCGCTATCAGGCCGACGCGCTCCATAGGCAATCTGCCCATCCGCAACAGATCCTAGACCAAGATCGGCGTAGCGTTCAATTGCAGCATGATGTTCTTCGTGGAGCTCAGCGTCAGGCGTAATACTCGGGCGTTCGGTCATTATGAATAATTAATACCACGTTTATGCTTAAAAAGCAAGCTATACACCTCTGCTCGCTCATCAAAAAAGCCCCTCGGGACGATTTGCATGTCCGTTGGGGCAATTTTGGCACCTGTTTGTTTGATACTACTTTAGCATCAATGGCGCTTATGTTACAAGCCTATTTTTTCTTAGAAATAGTCAGGAAACCGTTGCGTGGGTTTTCCTTGACAATGCGGTCTTCTGGAAGATCGGTTGGCTCGCCCTTGGCGTTCTTTTCAACCTTAGCGAAGAAGTAGATTGTCTGTGGCTTGCCGCCGCGCAGAGTTACTTCAGTCTTGTGCAAGTAGTACGTAATACCCTTCGAGTTTGTGTGATTGTAAGCCATAAGTTCTTAAAACCTCCTATTAATTCTTACAAGAGTAAGCGTACCCCTAGAAGTCACCGGTGTCAACAGTTTAGATACCCCTGTAATGCTTTTTGAGCATCAAGCGGAGAATTGCGAGGCTTAAGAGGCGGGCTACGATCATGAGTGCAATTGCTGCACTGAGAGCGAGCGACCAGCCAGCAAAATCGGGTGACCAACGTGGCGACAGGAAGCTGTAGCGATACAAATCAGCGTTCGGGAGATTTACCTGGCTAGCAGGGTCAGGGGCGGCCGGAAACTTCCCTAACTCATCTGCAAAACACTGTACCCAGGCCTGTGAGTAGCTTGAATGGCGCGATTTACAGATAGCATCTACCTGGGCGTTAATATTGCTATTTGGGTTGGACACCACGCTCGCCTCTGCAACGATTTTTTCGACATCTCGCTTATACTGATGCTCCAGGTAGAACCCACCGGTGTTAGCGTTCATATGCGACGCTGCATAGCGTTGTAGATCATACAACCTATTAGTCACCATACTGGCATCACCAGTCTCGTCTGCCGCAATCACTGCCTTGCGGCGCTCAACCATACCGATATTATTGAGGCGCAAAAATGTTGCTGCAATAAAGAGCGAGAGCACCAATAATACAACCAGTTGCCAGGTCTGAACCCGCTGGATTTGCTTGATCGTGTGCCGTACCTGTCGCCTATCTGTCACATCCCACCTCGTATTCTGCTACTTATTGTAGCACGAGCGTTATGAGCGATAGAGTCGGAATTGCGGCGTTGCGATAAGCAATCCAACGGCCGCCGCAACAAAGAAGAAGCCTTGCATGCCAACCTTATCCTCAAACAAGGAGATAGCCAAGAAGAAAACCGCGCCAGCCAGCGATGCGCCAAAATTCATTACCATCTCAACACAGCCCAGATACGTGATACGGTGCCCGGATAAATCAGCCGTGTCGAACATACCGCGCGTAAATGACATGACATACCCCGTTGTCGCAGCTTCATTGGCCACGTTGACGGCGCCAACGATTACCGGTGACTGCACAAATGGTCGCGCAATATGAACTAGCGAGTTGGCCATGACGGATGCTCGCAGCAGCTCCCCGCCGCGACGACGATCAATCAATTTACCATACGTGTACGACGCCAGAAGAGCCGCAAACAGCACCACTGACAACAAAGCCCCGAGCTGACCGTACACAACGTTACTATCTGCGCTCACCCCTAGGATGAAGATTGCCACAAAAAGCGACCATACCGTTCCAGACGCTAGCACATCGAAGCCATAGGCCGTACTTGCGCGAAGGCTGCGCCAGGCAATTTGCCACGGAAAGCCGCGAAAAACGAGCTTTTGACCAACTCGGGTTGGTTCGGCGGTAGCAAACAGCGGAATAGACGCGCAGGCAAAGAGGACTGCTGCTGCCCACATCGTCACCTGTGGCCCCAGCCACAATGCCAGTAGACCACCAATCAACGGACTCAGGCCGGTTGCAATCTTTTCAAGAATATTCATATAGGCAATCTCTTTGCCGGCATGATCGGGACTCTTGACCTTCGAGAAGCCGATTAAATGACCAAGATTGTAGCAGGTTGCCGACAAGCCCTGCAGCAAGCCAGTGGCAATAATTGCCGGCAGCCCCCACTCGGGCACCAGGCTAAAGAGCACCATGGCCGGGATGTACAGTAGGTTGGCGAGCAGAATTGTGTGCTTTGGCCCAAAACGCGCCACATACTTGGCTGCCGGAATCGACATAAAAATTTTCAGAAAGAAGTAAACAGTCCAGTAGCCCGCAATAAACTGCAATGAATAGCCGTGCTGATAGAGAAAAACGGACATCAAGGCCGATGCGATATTGATCGCAGCCATGCGAAGCATTCGGCTCGTATAGAGCTCCGCCACCTCAGAGAAGGTAGCGTAGCGCCAAAAATGGCGCCGCAATAAAAGACGGTGGATAAGTTGTTTAATCATGTGTTGTTTATATTGTTAGTGCTTACTGTCTATTACACCACACTACCCCTGTTATAAACAAGTAGTATATACTGGAT
>CBIHLX010000023.1:0-12523 GCA_966210935.1 uncultured bacterium
ATGCGCGACTGGCTAATTAGCCGTCAACGCTACTGGGGGGCGCCAATCCCAATCATCCACTGTGAAGTACATGGCGCGGTTGCGGTACCAGAAGATCAGCTTCCTGTTATGTTGCCAGAAGTAGCTGATTATGCACCAAAGGGCGATGGCAAATCGGTGCTTGCAAGCGTTGAAGATTGGGTCAATACAACCTGTCCGACGTGCGGTGAGCCTGCGAAGCGGGAAACAGACACGATGGATGGTTACGCGTGTAGCAGCTGGTACTTGTTGCGCTACACCGATCCTCGCAATGCTGAGAAAGTCTGGGATAGTGAAGTTGCTAATGCCTGGGCCCCGGTTGACTTTTACGTCGGTGGTGACCATGCCGTGGCGCACCTTTTGTACGTCCGCTTCTGGACGCACGTATTTAAGGACATGGGCTTAGTTAATTTCAACGAGCCTGTGAAAAAACTGGTCTACCATGGCTATATCAATGCCGAAGACGGCACGAAGATGAGCAAGAGCAAAGGTAATGTCATTGACCCACTTGATGTGATTGATCAGGGCTATGGTGCCGACGCCCTTCGTACATACCTCCTCTTTATGGGGCCACTAGAGCTCGATGCGCCATGGGACTCACGTGGTATTGCTGGTGTTTACCGCTTCCTGAATCGTGTCTGGACACTTACTCAAGAGTATATTGATGCCGAGAAGCAGCCTCGCAGTGAACAGGATAGCGCGGTGCGCCGCGCACAGCACAAGACGGTGCGCAAGGTGACTGACGACTACCACCGTTTAAGCTTCAACACGGCTATCGCTGCAATGATGGAATATGT
This sequence comes from uncultured bacterium, assembly GCA_966210935.1. Lineage (GTDB taxonomy): Bacteria > Patescibacteriota > Saccharimonadia > Saccharimonadales > Saccharimonadaceae > CBIHLX01. Next base: position 816 of record CBIHLX010000023.1, read on the forward strand.
TAATGACTTATATAAACTCAAGACTGATGGCTTCTCGGAAGAAGCTTGGTCCGATGCTCTTGGTGCATTGGTTCGTGTGCTTGCACCGTTTGCTCCGCACATGAGCGCTGAGTTATGGCAGCAGCTTGGCAACGATAATATGATCGAAGCCGCCGGCTGGCCAGTCTGGGAAGAGGGTATGATTGCCGATGAGGCGATGACCATTATTGTACAGGTGAATGGCAAGGTTCGTGCCAAGCTGAGCGTCGCAACTGACGCTACCGAAGATGTGATCAAGCAGCAAGCACTCGCCGAAGAGAACGTGATTAAGTTCCTCGAAAACAAAGAGCCAACGAAGGTGATCTACATCCCTGGTCGCCTAGTAAGTATCGTTGTGTAAGTCCGACAAAAGGGAAGACCCCGCTCTCTCAGTGAGGGCGGGGTCGAACCGGGACTGGGGTCACTAATACTGGCGCTGTCCACGCTCTACGCGGTGCTGGCGGCGGTCAATGACGTAGCCGGCAACCACAAGTACGGTGGTCAGTATCAGGTTAGGTATAGCGAGCTGGAAGTTGGCATTGATGAACTCAGCGTCGCGTATGGCGTAATCGCTAATGCTCATGCAAGCGCCGTATCCGAGCGTGATCAGGGACACGCCTGCGAAGATCAACAAAGCTGCAGGGTAGATTTTGTCTGCTGCCCGCTGCTTCGTGTAGTAGACGACAGTAGCGGCGATCGAGACGATCTCGACCGTGCAGACGAGCAGGGTGTAGAACATTGCATTGCTCACGATAACTCCTAGATAGTCGAGGTTCGATCAGCTACCGCCAATCGAACATGTGTCGATCGGATAACTGTTAGCATATATTACCACAAATACAATAAAAAGTCAATAATGGCAGATACACCCCTTGAGAAAATGATAAATCTTCGGTATAATGGGCCTAAGTTTTATTATAAAAGCCTCAAAAGGAGAACTTTACAATGGCACAACCAAAGAAGCAGAGCAGCCCGCGCAAAACTGGCCTCCGCCGCAGTCACCTCGTCCTCGAGCTGGCACGCCGCGTCAACGCTAAATCACCAGTCAAGGTTCGCACTACTAAGCGCGAAACTGGCAAAAAACTCGCTAAATAATCTAGCGTTTTAACTTAGTTAACAGAAAGAACCAGACAACTATGGCCTCAAACCGTCATCTTGGGCGCATCGTCGCACTGCAAAGTCTCTATGAATATGAATTTCGGACTGGCTCCGAAGATTCCACGACAGATCTCGACGAAATCTTAAGCCGTAACCTCGAACGATACGAATCGGCTATCGATGACAAGACATTTGTTGACACACTTGCAAAGGGTGTTGTCGCCAAACAGGCTGAACTTGATACAAAAATCCAACCGATTGCACCAGACTGGCCAATCGACCAGATTGCACGTATTGACCGAAATATCCTCCGTCTCGGCCTGTATGAACTTCTGTTTATGGGTGAAGTAGTACCGCCAAAAGTTGCGATCAACGAAGCTGTTGAACTCGCCAAGGCGTTTGGTTCTGATAACTCAAGCAAGTTCGTAAACGGTGTCCTCGGCACCGCTTTCCGTACACTTGTTGAAGGGAAATCAGACGATGCAAAATCAGAAGTTTGAACGCTTTAAAAAGTATTTCAATCGTCATAAGCCATCAATTCAGGAAATTGTCCGTGAGCCGACCGCGGGTGGTATTGTATTTCGCCGTAACGAAAAGGGTGAGATTGAGATTCTACTCATTCAGGATGCAAAGGATCGCTGGACGATTCCAAAAGGCCATATTGAAGAGGGCGAGACCGCTCAGCAGACAGCGCAACGCGAGATTGGTGAGGAGGCTGGCCTTCATAACACCGAAGTAATTAGTTGGCTTGGAAAAATCCACTTCCGCTATCGCCGTATCGATAAGCTCGTTCTTATGACAACACAGATCTATTTGGTGCGCGCCAAAGGCGACACTAATGCTATCAAAAAAGAAGAGTGGATGAATGGCATTAAGTGGTTTAGTTTCCATGAAGCGCTCGATGAGATTGAATACGAAGACATCGGTAAATTGATGTTGCTTGCAATGAAAAAGATCCGTCAGGAGAAGCTGTAATGAGTGGAATGCCTCTTGCGCCATATCACGAGTTTGCCAAAGAGAAGCTGGGCTTTGATTTTGAGAATATTCAGTATCTTGTCACGGCATTAACACACCGAAGTTATGTCAACGAGCATAAAAAGAGCGTGTCTGAGCATAATGAGCGTCTAGAGTTTCTTGGCGACGCCGTACTTGAGCTGGTGGTTACTGATTATCTATTCAAGACATTTAGTGAAACGGAAGGTATTCTAACTAGCTGGCGTGCGGCGCTAGTACGCACCGAAAGTATCGGTGAGGCGGGCGATAAGCTCGACTATGAGTCACTTCTCCGTATGAGCAAAGGTGAACGCAATGGTAGCCAGCGAGCTCGTCAGCAGATCCTTGCCAATGCTTTTGAGGCGGTTATCGGAGCGATCTACCTTGAGCGTGGCTATGACGATGCTGCGGTATTTATTCACAAACACATTCTCTCGAAGCTCGATAATATTCTCGAAACCGGCAGCTGGCGTGATCCTAAATCGCATCTCCAGGAAGTGTCGCAGCGTATCGATGGGCAGACGCCTATCTACCGTGTTCTAGAAGAGGTTGGACCAGATCACGATAAGGTCTTTACACTTGGTGCTTTTGTTGGAGATAGATTGATGGGCCAGGGAACTGGTCCGAGCAAGCAGATGGCGCAGCAAATTGCAGCACGCGCAGCACTGCAGGCCTATGAGAAACGCTCGAAAACAGATTGACGTAAGTCAAAAAACAGTGTAGACTTAGTAAGAACTATAGAAAAAATCTAAGAGTTGAAGTAAAGGAAGTTTGATTTTTATGCTCGCAATTCGTTTGCAACGTATCGGCCGCAAGGGCTACCCAGTCTATCGCCTCGCCGTACAAGAGTCACAGCGCCACCCATCAAGCGGTCGCGTTGTCAGCTACGTAGGTAGCTACAACCCACACACTAAGGAAGCTAACATCCAGGTTGAGGGTGCACAAAAGTACCTCGACAATGGTGCGCAGCCAACTCCACGTGTGGCTAAACTCCTTAAAGAAGCAGGCGTTAAGCTTCCTAAGTGGGTCAAGGACGTTGAGCCAAAGACTCGTGCGATCAAGAACGCTGAAAAGCTTCGCAAGAACCAGCCAAAAGAAGAAGTCGCTGAAGAATCAGCTGAATAAATCTTGAAAATATCCACCATCTCGGTGGATATTTTTTACTGTACAGACGTGAAGAAGCCCCCGCTCGTAAGAGACGGGGGCTCCTGCTAGGTGATACGTTTATCGAACGTATGTAATTGTAGGGGTTTCCTCGCGGGGGTAGACGGTGCGAGTTATGACACCGATGACTCCATCGAGGTTAGCGCGGTTGCCCGGGTAGGTGGTGATGCGCACATCATACTCCCCGAGATCAGAAGGCTCGATGCGGCAGATAGGGCGATGGCGGTTGGGTCGCGGGGACCTTTCGCTCAATCGCTGCGCAAACTGCATAGCCTCCTCGCCGTAGTCACCAGGCTCCGCGAGGATGATTCGACCTGCTTCCAGACGAAACTCATGTCCGCCGCTTGCAGCCAAGAGTTGCTTGGCCTTTTCTCCAGAGACGTAGGTTACGACGCCGCTGACTATTGTATTGTCATCGATGGGCCACTTGAGCCCGATATCAGGTGCCACGATTACCTTTCGCTAGCAGGGAAGGGATACTTCACGTTTACTATATAATATATTTTCCCATTCTAAAAGCCCCACGACGGGGGCTTGTTGTAGCCGGTTGGGCTACCACGCTCGAATGGCGAGCGAATTTTTGCTAGAGGTGTCTAGCGGATGCGCTGGATGCGCTATGCGTTACCTTGGAAGATATCATGGATGCTCCGGTAGAGCTCGCGTTCAATTCTTGCCTGCTCGACAAGCTCGGGATTGTCCATCTCAACCTCTAGATAACTACACAGCAAGATGTCGTTTTGCTTGGTGTGAAGATGGATAAATCTCGGTCGCGAGGCCAGAGTGTGTCGCTGAGCTTCGTTGGAGTCGGTGCCGTACGCAAGGAACTTGATACAAGCTCGGGCTATGCGCATTTGTTCGTCTGTCCAAAGGTCGCGCCGCTTCCGGGTGGAAACGAGGACCTTTTCGCCGATAAGTCGTGCTAACTTGGCGCACGGCATTTCCTTGTCGTGACCGGTCGTGGCGGTTGCCATGATACCCCCCTAGGAATCATATACGCTGTCATGGTGACGGCGTACCTGAACTATAATATGATAATGCGTTCGAGTCAAGATAACGTAGAGACTTTCGTCATGCTATACTATAAGTACTATAGAAGTGTTGGAGAGACCGAGTCGCGGAGGGCAGTATGGCAACAATAGATCAACAGTTTGTAGAATATATCGTTAAGTCATTGGTTGGGCATCCGGAAGATGTGGTTGTCGAGCGGCTGATCGATGAAAAAGGCGTGCTTTTGACATTAACAGTCCACCCAGACGATCTGGGACGTGTCATTGGTAAGCGGGGTATGACGGCGCAAAGCTTACGTACACTGCTCCGAGCTCTTGGAACTAAAAATGACGCTCGATATAACTTGAAGATCGTAAACAATGATGACGAGCGTGAAAGCTATACTATCTCATCAGATCACGATACTAGCCAGGGTGTGAATAACTTAACCGATGAAGCTGTGGAAAACGAATCTGATCTCGCAAAAAAGACCCGTAAAGAGCTTGCAGAACTAGACGACCTGGATATATAATCATAAACAGTTCAACAAAACTACTTGAACTGCGAGAACGCTCTATGCGAGCAACAAAACATATTTGTTGAGAGCTTTATATGTGCCACGAAGAAACCCACCTTTAAAGGTGGGTTTCGTGGTTGTATAGAGGGCCATCTATCTAGAGGGCTTTCAGTCTAAGGCTGCTGTTGACGCCCGACGTATCGCCTAGAGCTGTACGATGACAAGCACTGTCATAGCGGCAAGTAGGGCTAGACCAACGCCTGTGAGGACGTAGATGTATAGTTGGTGAGGTCGGTTAGCTATTTCTTCGTCAGACACTTCTGCGTCAGCCAGAGGGATACTGGCGACATTTTGCTCGGTATCGATGGCAATGTTGCCAACAGGTCCACTTGTAAGATGCTGAGCCACGAGTACTGAGTCCGGTACGTCATCGGCTGCAACGTCAGCATGAACTGGCTGAAGTGTCAGTTTTTTTGACTGCGCAAGCAGACGTGCCTCATCCGGTGTGGGGGTATTTGTTTCTAACTCCATAGTTCTCACTTAACTATCTTCAAGTATAACAGGGTCGATGCGTATCTACTATTGATGAAATGAAAATGACCCACCGAAGTGGCTCAAGCAGTAATGCTCGATTGAGCATCTACGGCGAGCCATTTTCAGCGGGTCGAAGGAGGGTGATGCTATTCTATTATCTATGTTAGATATCGGCGGATCTCATCCTTATCCTCTTCGTCTAAGGTGTGGATTGCCTCGAGGATACCTCTCAGGCTGTCACGATCTTTGAATTGCCAGGTGTCAGCTGGAACATTAAGGATTTGCGCGACAATTTCGATACAGGCTCGCGCGTGTTCGGAGGACTCCTTGTTTGACAGTGCAAACTCAACAGTCACATGTTCGGCGAAAGGTGCAACCGAACGTACCCCGGGCACCTTTCCTGACAGTAGAGTCTCGACGATTCTCGTCTGAGTCACGGTGAGGAAATTGGTGCGCTCGTTTGGCTTCCAGTCAGCCTGAAAGTTGTACGATGCATTGGTGTTGGGGCCGATCTTTTGCGGCAAGGGTATAGTAAGGCTGTCGCGATACATCCCGTGAACACCATACTTAGCGGTTAGCATGTTAACTCCTTGTGGGCTCGATCCAGAAAGCGGTATTGCCTAGAGGATTGAATTGTACATTATCACATATAGACAAAAATGTCAATATCACGTACACTAATACGGATGAAGAAAATACAAATAGTTACTCTATTTCCGGAAATGTTTACGGGCGTATTAAATAGCTCGATGATGTGGAAGGCTCAAAAAGAAGGTGCTGCCGAATTTGCGACGATTGACCTACGTCAGTTTGGTCTTGGTCCGCGTCGTCAGGTGGATGATACACCGTATGGCGGCGGTGATGGTATGCTTTTGAAGCCGGAGCCGCTCTTTGCGGCCGTTGAGCAGGCGAAGGCTAATGACCCGACAGCTCGCGTGTTTCTTATGACGCCGCGTGGCCAGCGCTTCAAGCAGTCGCTTGCGCAGGAGTGGGCTGACGATGAGCGAGGCATGATATTTATTTGCGGTCGCTACGAAGGTTACGATGAGCGTATCGTGACGCTTGTGGATGAGCAGGTGAGCGTTGGTGATTATGTCCTGACGGGCGGCGAGCTGCCGGCTATGACAATTACCGATGCTGTTGTGCGACTCCTTCCAAATGTACTCGGGGGCGAAACAAGCGCGGCAATTGAGAGCTTTAGCGATGGGGAGACACTGGAATTCCCGCAATATACTCGTCCAGAGGATTTCCGGGGCATGAAGGTGCCGGAAGTGCTCCTAAGTGGCAATCATGCTGCTATTGCGAAGTGGCGCACTGACAATTCGTTTAAAGCCGACTAAAGCGGATAAAAATGGCAAAAAGAATAGCTCCCGACTGTGGGAGCTATTCAGGTTGTGGTGGGTTATCGTAGAGCGATCAGTCACAACATATTTTTGGAGTTGTGTTTGTTTTTGTAACTTTCGCTGATTAGTAGAATACGGGAATTAAGTATAAAGCGCAAGCATAATGATGAAAATAACAACACTTTCACGGAGGGGGTAATGGGGTATACTACAAACATGAGTATTTTCGCCAATGCCACATCTGCACCTGCTACTAAAAGCCCAACTGCGGCAAAGGTGGCGATTGGTCTGGCTGCCGTGATGGTAATGTTGGTCGTCGCTCAGCTATTTACGTTTGAGGATTTTCCTAATGTGATCCATGAAATGGCTATTTCGGGCATTGGTGACAGCGAGGCTATCTTGATAGCGGCATTGATCGTTGTTGGAGAAGTCTTTGCGATACCTTTTCTGCTTGGCATGAAGCTGAGCCCTCTTATGCGAATCGTCAGTATGGTGCTCGGGTGGCTTATTGGTCTTTGGTGGCTTATGGCGACCATCTACCAGGTAATTGAGGCACCTGGCATAGGTGTTATTGGGTTGCTTGGGGCAACAATCAGTCTGCCTGCGGAGTCATGGGTGCTCCTTATCGTGATGAGTGTTATTGTGTTGATTGTTTGGGCAAGCTGGGGATTATGGCCGATACGGCGCAATGTGAAATAATCGATTGCAGATAACCGGTCCGGGGCGTATCATGAATCTACATTAATGGAGGGACGCACAATGGACGCCATAACAAAACTTGAGGCAGCAGTTGCAGGCTGGCATCAAAAACTTCCGCATTTACCAACGACTGCGCGACGATGGCTAGCGGACAATAGTTGGTGGATGATTCTGGCCGCGGTTATTATCGGAGGGCTAACTGTAGTGGGAGTGCTTACGCCACTTCTCTTTGCAGGTATGTTATTCGTAGGTTTAGGTGGGGCGATTGGGATAGCGATAAGCGGCTTACTGGCGGTTCTTGTTTTATTTTGGTTAGGCCTTACTATTGTCAGCGTGGTTCTGATGGCCCTAGCTGTGAGTCCGTTAAAGCGCCTTGAGAAACGCGGATGGAGCCTTATTTTTGCCGTCCTACTGGTGAATCTTGCTGCAGTGGTCTTGAAGCTATTGTTTGATTTTGAGGCGGGTAGCTTTATTGCCGGTGTTCTCGGCACGGCTATTGCTGGCTACTTTTTACTAGAGATTCGTGAGTACTTTACGGTCGCCAGGGAGGCGACAATAGTTGCGCCAGTGGATCTTGCAGGCAAAGAGGCTCCGGCTAAATAACCTTTTTATTAGCCATTTCTCACCCCTTGAGTTAGGCGGTGGTTGGTGCTACAATATGTAGTGCTATTGGGATGTCGCCAAGTGGTAAGGCACTGGGTTCTGGTTCCAGCATTCGGGGGTTCGAATCCCTCCATCCCAGCCAAGAAAATATCTCGAGCATCTGCTCGGGATATTTTCTTTGTCTCGCGAATGGGATCTGAGCCCCCGAGTCTTTTGTCTAGCAAAAGTCGGCGGGTTCGGCGTAGCGTAGTGACGCAAAATTAGCTCGCTCATTTTGCAAACAAGCGGAGGAGCGAAGCGCTATCCCTCCATCCCAGCCAAGAAAAAAGAAGGTAACTGTACCTTCTTTTTTCTTGGTGCGCATAAGACAAGGGGGGTCTATGTACCCAGGTTCTCCTGTACTACGCTGAGCATTGAGGTTGGCGTCATTGAGGATTTCAGGATGCAAGCGTCGGCCCCAAGCTTTAGTGCTTCTGATTCTATCTCAGGCTCAACCATGTTGCTGAAGACGATAATTTTTGTTGCGCTTGGTCGAATCGACTGGAATGCTTCAAGAAATTCTAGGCCGTCCATGATGGGCATGTGTATATCGAGAAGAATGATATCGTAGGTCTGTTGCTTGGCCTTGTCGATGCCCTCCTGGCCGTTGTAGGCCGAAGTAACGACGTGGTCTTCTGTGCTCAATAGGAAACTATAGGCTTCTTGTAGCGCGGTATCATCTTCGATAAGTAAGATAGTAGCCATAGAATATATTTATTTTACTGCTTTGCTCTAGAAAGCGGAAGCTTTATTGTAAACCGTGCACCTTCACCAAGGCGTGAGTGGACCGTAATTTTACCATTATGCAGCTGGACAATAGCCTGAGCAAGGTAAAGGCCAAGACCTGAACCGCTGACGGTGCCACTGGCTGGGTTATTGAGCCGGTTGAATTTTTGAAATAGAAGAGGTATATCGTGCTTGGCGATTCCGATGCCGGTATCGGCAACTTCAAGGTGAGCATGATTCTTGGTAGTGTATATGGTAATGGTGATTTTACCGCGCTCTGGTGTGTACTTAATGGCATTGGAGATAAGGTTATCGATGGCCATTTGAATATGCGTCGTATCGGCATTGATTGGGATAGCCTCTTTTGGCTTATTGACGACAAGCCGCTGTTTCTTTTGCTTGAGATTAGGGCGATGATGAACGAGGCTGCGACTAAGCATGGTTCGTAAGTCTACCTTCCGCTTCTGCAGAGTAATTTTCCCAGATTGGATCGAAGCTAGATCTAGGAGTGCGTCAATGATCTCGAGCTGCCTGTTATTGGAGTCATTGGCTTTAGAGACAAACTCCCGTTGTTTTTTGGTGAGCTCGCCGGCACGGTTGTCGAGCAGAAGGGAGAGGAATGCTTTGACACCGCTGGCCGGAGTGCGTAGTTGATGAGACGCAAGTGAAATAAAGTCTCGCTTGGCGATATCAAGAACATGCATTTCTGTAACGTCTTGAGCGGTGCCAGCAAGCTTGACGACAGCGCCGCTACTATCTAGCTGAGGACGCCCCATGCTACGTACATACTTGATGGTATTATCGGCCATGACGATACGATGATCGGTGGCAAAAGGTATTTTCTTTTTTACCGATTGGGAGATTTTCTTGTGTAAGATTGGCGCATCATCGGGATGAATCAGCTTTAGATAGGTGTCGTATTTTAAGTCGATCGCATGAGGGTGTATACCAAAGAGTTTATAAAGCTCTTTTGACCAGGTGATGTGGTCGCTTGCAATGTCCCATTCCCAGCTGCCAAGTTTTGCTATTTCTTGTGCGGTCACTAGGTTGGCGTAGTGTTTTGTCGCTTGTAACTGCTTTTTGTGAAGCAGCTTGGTCATAAAATCGGCAGCCAACGCAAGAATAAAGAGTGTGGAGGTAATGAAGCTGATCGATTGTATGACATAGCTGAAGTCTTGGTGGAGCGCCCCGTCGAATACGATGATTGAGGGGATGATATTAAGATAGTCTGCCGTGATTAGCCCGACGTATGCACTGGCTCCGGCGAGTGCCGCAACATAAGAAGCCTTGCGTCCAAAGATAGCGGCTGATACGAGAATTGGTAACGCGTAAAGGATAGCGCTGCGACTCTCGATGCCGCCTTTTGTGTATATAAGGGCGGTTATAAGGGTGATGTCAATGATGATTAGGATGCGCGTGAGTGCCTGGAGGTATGGAAGTCGAGAAGAGACTTTGGCGAGAAAGTAGAAAATATAGTTAACAACTATGCCGATCGAAAAGATGATTAGGTCGCGCTGGATTGATGCCGACCATCCCTCGGTAAAGTACTGGGTAAAGATACTGGGGACTGAAAGCGCAAAGAGGAAGAGCAGCCGCACAAAAATATACCAGCGGATACTGAGCCGTAAATCATTTGATGCTAGGCTAGTGTTCATTGTGTTTCATTATAGTTTATACCGTGTCTTGTACCGATGATATTTTCTGACTCGTGGATAAATTTATTTGGCAGCGTTTACTCCTTTGGCTTTTGTAGACTACGAACTACATCATCAATTTGCGCTTGAGTCAGGGGCGCCCATGGTGAGCTGTCGGCATTTGAGGATGCGGCGGCTGGACTGTCGCCCTGAGTCCACCATTTGGCCTGGTAGGGTACGCCGTTAAAGAGCACGCGTGCGCTCGTATTGTACTGATCATTACCTGACCAATGTGGGTAGGTGCCTTCGGGCAGTGTTGCTTGGGGCTGCGGTTTTTCACCCGGCATTACCGGTCCAACTAACTGCCAGGGCGTTTCCCATGATTGAAGGACGGGACTATCAGGAAGATCACCCTGGGTCCACCATTTCGCTTCATAAACGGTGCGATGCCATACTACCTTTGTCCCCTTTAAATATGCACCTTCCGGAGACCATATCTGATAGGGGCTAGTCGCGGGATCGTCTTTTATCTGGCTCGGGTCCAGGGCATTAGAAGTCGTCACGCCGGCAGCATTCATTGCGAGACTGCCGTTGAAGCCTTCTCCTAATAGCTCGGCAAAACTTTTACCGTCTTGCTTGATGCCGCTGCAGGAGTCAGAAACGACTTTAAGGTTGATATAGTTACTTCCGCAGGTTGTGTCACGATTGGCTGACCACATAGACATTCTTCCGACGCCGCGTGCAAGCGCAAAAGCGTTGAGGCCTTTAGCGTCGTCTAGGGTAAAGATCTCATCAGGGATATCATTCTGTCCAATCATTGGCGTAGCGCCAACCTTTGACCAAACGGTTGCTGAGGTGAGGTGAGTGCCGGTACGTTTGTAAAGAATGTTCAGCTGGCGTTCAACTTGAGTTAGGGCGCTTTCAGCTGCGGCTTGCATGCTTTGGTCTTTGGGTCGACTTTCACCGTAATCCATTGTCATGGCATTAACGCCTGTAAGGTCGACCTTGTTAGCGAGCAAGTGACCGATACTATTTGTGCCAGCCTCGCTAAGTCCTTGGGGTGTGACAGGAAGGGTTGTCCAAACGGCTAAAGACTCCCCGTTATTACGCCGGGCCGACTGAAGCTTAGCGATAACTTTGGCGCGACGAATTCCTGCCGCCGTATCATTTAAACTATCGCCTTCGAGATCAAGGTCAATAGTATTAATTTCGTATCTATCGATGACCGATTTGTAGGCTTGGTATAACTTAGCTTCGTCGGTGCACCTCAGGGAGAGTTCATAATTCCTGAGACCTCCAAACGATACCGCAACGCTGCCGCCTTGCTGACGTAGTCGAGCTATACGGCGATCG
>CBIHLX010000024.1:0-12159 GCA_966210935.1 uncultured bacterium
GCCTAGCGCACTGCGAAAAGAGCACAATAAAACACTAACAGAGCTCGAGCGCTATAAGCTGCTTGTCGAAAATGTGCAGGATTACGCTATCTTTTTCATGGATGCCGACGGGTATATCCAGACCTGGAACAAGGGTGCTCAGAAAACCAAAGGCTATACACCCGAGGAAATTATCGGAAAGCATTTCTCAATCTTTTATTCACCCGAAGACAATGACGACAAAAAGCCGGAACGTGAACTAATTATTGCGAGGAAAGTAGGTCGAGTAGAGGATGAGGATTGGCGCGTTCGTAAGGATGGGACTAAGTTCTGGGCGAATGTCGTTATTACAGCTTTATATGATGACGATGGAGAGCTGCAAGGGTTTGCTAAAGTAACGCGCAACCTTACGGAGCGCAAAGAGCAGGAGGATAACTTACGAACTGCTAATATTCTGCTCCAAGAGCAGCAGAGAGAGTTGCAGCGGCTTAATGCTTCGAAGGACGAGTTCATCTCACTGGCGTCACACCAACTTCGAACACCTGCAACTGCTATCAAACAGCTGCTCGGCTTACTTCTTGAAGGTTTTGAGGGTGTACTACCGGAGAATATTACAAAAATAATTCAAAAAACATACGACAGTAACGAGCGTCAAATACAAATCGTCAATAGCCTCCTGAAGGTTGCTCAGATAGATGCCGGAAAAGTTGTACTACGCAAAAAGTCGAGTGACATTAACAAGATTGTGAGCGAGCTATGTGCGCAGCATAGTGGCGTAATCGCTGATAAGCGCCAGACCATCACATTTTCTCCTGCAGACAAGGAGCTTATGGGGTTTGTTGATGAACAGTATTACCGAATGGCAATTGAGAATATTGTGGACAATGCTTCAAAATACACCCCGGAGGGTGGTGAAATTAAAATTAGTTCCCGCACCGTAGATGGATTCGCGTGTGTAGAAGTTGAAGATACGGGAGTGGGTATTGCCTCTGAAAATATCCCTGTCTTGTTTGAAAAGTTTCATCGTATCTCAAATGATTTGTCGCACCGCGTCTCAGGAAGTGGCCTCGGCTTGTATTGGGTAGAGAAGGTTATTGACTTGCATCAAGGTAAGATTGAAGTTGATTCGCTGCTTGGTAAGGGGACGGCATTTCGAATATTTGTACCCGTAGGAGTTGGCAATGCGTAAACTTCTTATTGTTGAGGACGAGCCTATCCTAAGGGAGACGTATCAACTCATTCTCTCTACGCAGCCGTACTTGTGCGACGTAGCTTCTGACGGCAAAGAGGCACTTGAGCTGTGTAAGGTTAAAAATTATGACCTTATCTTGCTCGATCTCATGATGCCAATCATGGATGGTGTGGAGTTTCTCGAAAACTATAATGATCTGGAATGCGTGAAGTCAAAAGTTATCGTCCTTAGTAATCTTTCTTCAGGAAAAGAAGTTGTGCAGGCCCTAGAGTTGGGTGCTACAAAGAATTTTGTAAAATCCGACCTCTCACCTTCGCAGCTCATCGCCCTAGTACGATACGAGCTTGATGCCCGTATTGGAAGCGACTTAGTAGCCCGATAATAGGTAAAGAGCAACAGAATAAAAACGCTTTTGCTATACTAAGAGCAATGATGTGGGCAAAGCAAAAACAAAACGGCTTTACAATTGTGGAACTTTTGATCGTGATTGTTGTTATCGCCATCCTGGCGGCGATAACCGTCGTGGCGTTTAATGGCGTGCAGCAGCGAGCCCGAAATTCGCAGACAATAGGCGCTGTTAAAGACTATATAAAGCTATATTCATCATACGCCGTTGACTACGATGTCTACCCTGGAGCTGGTAACTACTGTCTGGGTAGCGGCTACCCTGGCGGACTATGCTGGGACAATCGGACCTATACCGAAAATGCCACGACAAACGCTGGCCTATTAAATTATGCAAAAAGCTTGCCGAACCCAAGCACGGCTGCGGTGTATCGGAATGCAACCGACGGGTCTAGGCGGGGCATACTATTTGTGAGTCCGAATAACCTGCGTTATCAGCTTGAGGGTGTGAATACTGACTGTGGACTTCCAGGGGCGACACGCGCTTTTACAGCGGGTGAATCGGCTGGCCCAGAGTGCAATATTACTGTGCCTGACCCGGCGCTCTAGGACATTCTGGCTGTAGCTGCCATGCTATACTTGAAGTAACATGTGGGCAAAACAAAAAGGTTTTACAATCGTTGAACTCTTGATCGTGATTGTTGTCATCGCCATCCTGGCGGCAATTACAATTGTTGCGTATAACGGCATACAAAACAGAGCAGCCGATTCGGCAATCGTCAGCGACCTGGCGTCACTCAAAAAGAAAATTGATCTATATAAAGTTGATAATAACGAACTGTATCCGTCCGGCGCGGGGCAATCAACCTTAACTCCGCTAGGATTTACGGCCAGTAAGAGTGCCTATGCTCAGACTCCGACTACGGATAATAATTTATGGTATTGCCGCAACTCGACACAGCTGATGTATAGCGTCGTGGCTCTTAGTAAAAGCGGTAAGATTTTCTATATTTCTGAAGCAAAGGGCCCGACCGAATATACGGGTGCAGCGGCATGGACCAGCGCCGGTCCAAACTGTAACACTATGGTAAATTCCAACCAAGGGTGGCAGTATGCTGGCTATTCGAGTGCCGATACTACCGGTGGGCCGTGGCGCACATGGGTGGGCGGTAATTAGTCATAGAGTCTGTTCTTGAGGTGCGCTATCATTTAGGTAGTAATTAGTGAGGGAGGTGCCTATGTCAAAAAATACAGTACGAGTCGTTGAGCAAGGACCATGGGGATTTTTTCATCTGCTTGCCTATATTGGGGCAGCCATCTATTTTATCTCAAAAAGTGATGGTGGCTTTTGGGATGTGGTCTTGGCATTGCTGCAGGCAATCGTTTGGCCAGTGTACGTTATCTATCACGTACTGACGCTCCTGAATGCCTAGTTTTTCGTGTCTCACAAGGGGTGTATAGGGGCGTCAAGTTGAAACCTGCATCCCTCTTATGCTACGATAAGGCAAATATATGAGGAGAAAAACATATGGACGGCGGCTTTCGTAGACAACGCCCAGTAGAAACCAGGGCCACGAGCCAGCCAGAACCAGTGCAGCAGCGTGTCGAAGAGCCGCGCGCTACGCAGGTTCATGATACAGCCACGCGTCTGCGTCAGTCATCGGCGGCAATCGAGACACCAGCAAAGAGGCGACCTAAGTGGTTTATGCCAGGATTTATTGGCGTTGCTGTGCTTTTAGTGCTCCTGACTGGATGGCTGCTCTGGTCGACATCGCGTGCTTCAGGCGCAGCTATCGATACAGGAAAGTATCAGGCGGTCTTCTTCACTAATGGCCAGGTGTATTTCGGGAAGCTCGATACACTAGGTGGAGACTACATGAAACTGACAGATGTCTATTATCTCCAATCTCAAAATGGTGACACGACAAGTACGGCCGACGCACAGCAGGCTACTACCGATCAGAGCAATGTTCAGCTGATTAAGCGTGGCAATGAAGTTCACGGTCCAGAGGACGAAATGGTCATCGCTAAAGATCAGATACAGTTTTTCGAGAATCTCAAAAAAGACAGCAAGGTTTCTCAGCTGATAGCTCAGTACAAAAGCTCAAACTAGCGCTTGTTAGTGTAGCGATTTAGCATACTCTACCCAGGCCGCCTCAGAGATAGTCTGGGTTGATTTCATGAGAATCAAAAGATCATTTTTCGTGAGAATAACCGATTGAGGGCCTTTGGCTGAAGTGCCCAGATAGACGATCGTATTATTAGCGTTCAATGTCGTCGTGGCATTGAACTTTTTTGCTAATTCCGCAACCTGGCTGTCGGTGTTATGGCGCATTGCTTCAGGAAGTGGTTGTTGACTGACGCTGATTGCGGCGTTTTCAAGAGTGTCGGTATAGGCAAAAACTGGCTGACCTTCAGGTGGACTCACGCGCTTCCAGCCGCCGAGTTGACTAATTGTTTTTCCTTCGGGCAGTACGGTCTGGTACTCTACAATTTCCACAAGCCCGCTCGTCGTCGCAGCTGTTGGGTTGCTGCTGCCCTGCTGACGAAGTAGCGGAATACTAACGCCGAGTCCAATGATAACGAAACCAATCATGCAAATGACGAGTGTACGACGACGAGGTTGATGACGCGGTGCTAACAGAGGCGCATCGATAGGCGTTACGGGTTGAGTAGATTGACCGTGCGCGTGGTGAGACGGGTCATTTTGCTGGCGTGGGTGGCGAGATTCTCGCCTATAAAGTGTTGGGTAAATGTCACTGATTGAACGACCGGGGTGGGTGCGCGCGACAGGCGCTGATGGACGAGAATTGGTCATGTCCGGGTTTGGCGGTGATGTCGCAGGAGGTGTGACAGGACGCCCATGTGATTTGGTTGATTTTTTGAATTCCACAACGTTCCGTTCTGTTCTCTGCCCCAACTTCGTCAGGTGTTATCGGTTATCGTTATTTTAACATAGCGGTTATTAGGCCACTAATTAACTACTGGTTACTATAGGTGAGCCCAAGGGTGCTTACGTAAGCGTGCGCATTCGCAGATGCGGTGAAATTGATCTTAACGACAATACTGTCGCCAGCCTCAAAAGCACAGCTCGATGGGTCGTCGCCACCGGAAGCAACGGCTTTTTGCCAGGCCGATTGGCTGCCAGTTGAAACGGAAATAGGTGATCCGCAGGCGGTGAGGCCAGTGCCGGCGTTGCGGTAGATCTGATAACTGACCGTGGCGCTTGTACTGTCAGTGCGGCCTGTTAGGGAGGTGGCATTGCTGACGAATTGCTTGAAGGTTGATGGGAGCTGGTAGGTGACGTAAATACTTTTCGTCTGTGCGCTGCCCTGTGATGAGGTCCAATCGTAGAAGTTGTGGGTCTCGTTGGTGCCGCAGACGGTCGGCTGCCCGCTGCTGCCGTCATTAATATTAAGGGTATCTGAGCACAGATCAGACGTCATAGTGCCGATACCGTTACCATTGGTGACGGCGTTGGTGTACTCGGGGTTAAGGGTAATGAAAGTGTCGGGAGTGGTGCCGCAATTGCCCCAGCCCTCAGCCTCGTAGCACTGGAGCTTGCCGAGAGTAGTGTCATAGTACATACTGCCAAGCATGGCATCGTGGTTGGTGATGGTCGGGGCGGCGCCAGCACGATCAAGCGTGAGCAAAACCGGCTGTCCTGTGCCTGTGCCGCTACCAATTTGAATATTGGCATCATTGAATGTCGCACGGGTGACGCTGGCGCCTTGAATCGTGACGGCGCTATCGTTGCTGGCGGAGATATTAATACCGTTACCCTGCAAATTAAGCTCCTGACTGGTTGGGCCAAGAGTCATCGCGCCGCCGGAGCTAAGGATTAAGCCGTTAGATGAACTTACCTGGTCGACACTCGTGGTCGTCTCAAAGACAACATCGACCCAGTAGTTGGTTGCATTGAAGGTGTTTGTTGGAAAATCTGCGCTGCCTGCGGTAAAACTGCCGTTTGAAAGGGTGTTGATACCTGGTGCATGAAGTGGGGTGGCGTGATAGTCGTTGTCAAAGTAGTGCGAGGTTGCATAGTAGCTACCATTTTGGTTGTAATAAGTTACCATGTAGTACGTATTGGGGCTGATGGCAACAGGGCTCGAAAGAGTGGCGGTTTTCCAGCCAGCTGAGTCGTCAGCGGGGAACAGGACCGAGGCGAGTTGGGTGCCACCCTCGTTGAGTGCACAAGTCGGGCTATTGCAAGCCCAGAGCTTACCGATATCAGTACCGTTTGAGTTGTTGCCAGCGTGATTATAGTAGCGCACGCCTGTGATCTGACCGGAGACATCACTCTTGAACGTCATACCGAAATTGAGTGCCGAGTTGTCAGTGTAGGAAGAGGCGGAAATAGCTTCCGTACCCCATAGGCTACTGGTTTGCCCGGCAATGGTGAGGTCGGATGATGAGAAATTGAGGCTACCCACCGAAACAATGCCATTGACGCTGTCGACATTTAAGATTGGTGTCCCAGTGGCATTTTGCACTTGGAAGGCGCTTAGGCTGTTCTGGCCGGCTGCCTGTACGATAACGCTGCCGCCAAGTGCGGCACCGCTGCTGCTTCCGGCTTGAAGAACGAGGTTACCCCCTGTGAAATCACCGCCCGGAGCAGCGTCTCCAGCGGCGAGAGTGAGTTCTTTGCCGCTGCCTGCGGCCGCCGGGGCAAGAGAGATCGACTGATTCGTCGTAGAGCCGAGGGTGATGCTGCCGGTGCTATTGATTGTAAGAGCGTCGCTGCCGCTTGCTTGGAGCTGGAGTAAGTTACCAGTATTGGTTTTATTGATAAAGATACTGCTGTTCGTGCTGTTGTCGGTTTGAACACCTTGGCCTAACTGTGTAAAGTTTCCGGCTGTTTTGCCGCCGAGGGCAGCGGCATTAAGGGCAAATGGCGAAGCGGTGATTTGCTTCATTGGGAGCATCTCGCCATCACTGGCACACGGTGACGTGCCAAAGCTGGTACACGCACTTGCGCTACCGGCAATGTTCATTGAGAGCCAAAGGTCGCCACTATTCCAGTCGACGTTGCCACTAAAAGGTGTAACGCTACCCAGGCTAACAGAGAAGAATCCATTGCGGACTTCGATGCCGGCTGTGCTGCCATTATTGACGTAGCTCTCAGTCCACTTGAGCGTACCGCCAGGGTTGCCGGCCGCGGATCCACTGCCATTTTCATAGATTTTAAACTGCATATTGTAATGACCATCAGGAACCACGGCCCCCGCTGCGGTTTGCAGGCGGCCCTGGAAGTTGATCGTCTGGTTGCCGGGAACTGCTTGGGCATGCGCAACAAGTGCTGTTGTGGTTATAACAGCACATAGGAGCGCAAGGCCTACGGTTCGTAGTCCAAAACGTCGGTTAAAAATAGTGGGGAGGTGACACCACGCAATCATTCTGTTGTGTTTTACAGCGGTAGCGCTGCTCAAAATATGTTTATTTCACTGAGATGCGTGGTGGTTCATCAAAGCTTGTGCTTATTCTAGCATAGGCATATAAAATGCAACAGTAATTATGCTAAATATGACCGTTTCATGAGTCCTCGAAGCGATTGTGTTTATGGTATAATGAGCCAAAGCGCAACAGAGGGCGCAGGGAGCGTAGACAAACAGTGAAACCATCTCGCAGCATGTGTGGTATAGTCGCCAGTTATCTGGTGGCGCTTCTTGTTGCGGGGCCTGTTATGGCGCAGACATATAGTGGCGGTGTGCAGGGATACGCCGCAGATACGCCGCTTGATACCGGTACAATTGTCCAGCTGGCTGGTAAAGATGCTGATCGGGTAAAGGTCGCCACAAAGTCGGAATTACAAAACATGTTTGGCGTCATAGTAGATCGCAATCAGCTGCCGGTTATGCTGAGCGATGAAAACGTTGAGAATCAAGTTTTCGTTGCAGCGTCAGGAACGTACAATGTCCTCGTAAGCACTGAAGCTGGCTCGATTGCCGCTGGCGACTATGTTACCCTCTCGTCTATAAATGGTGTCGCAATGAAGGCGGGCACCGAGGAGAAGACTGTTTTTGGTCGTGCAAATGCCGGCTTTGATGGGAGTGGAGTCGTGCTTGGTACTGCGCCGCTAAAGGATACAGACGGCAAGACGACGAGTACGGTCAAGCTTGCTACGGTGCCTGTAACGATCGACATCAAGCGTAACCCAAACCAAAAGAGCACCAAAGCGAATCTGCCAGATGCTTTGCAGCGTATTGGTCAAGCGATTGCTGAAAAAGAGGTGAGCCCGGTTCGTATCTATCTGAGTGCAGGCATTACAGCGGTGAGTATCATTGCTGCAATCGCCATTGTGTATGCAGGGGTTCGTAACAGTGTTATTTCAATCGGACGCAATCCGATGTCGAAAAAGTCGATTTTTCGGGCGCTACTTGAAATTATTCTAACCAGTCTGGTGATTTTAATTATTGGTTTATTTGCGGTATATTTACTACTAAAGCTATGACGAGTAAGAGGGTGGGTACTCACTAATGGGGTTATTTCAGCACAAACACGATGATGCCGTCCTTGATGAGGTAGCAGGGGTGTTTGATCAGCAGTACCGCGACGAGTTATGTCAGCGGGGGCGTGACTACATGGAGAAGGCTGTTGATGAGCACGTCGCTACGTTGACGAAAGACCTCCAGGCATCAGCTGCTGATATTACGACAGAACTCAAAACGCACATGACCAAGCAGCTCGATGCGACGATTTCGCACATGAACACCGAGCTCAGTAAGCACCTGCAGGAGCGACTAAAAGAAAATGACCGCGTCACGCAGGATGCGCAAGACCTTGTTGTACAGTCGCTCAATCGAAGCGCCCAAGCGCTCCATGCCAAGTATCAAGAGCTGGGTCTCACCATGCAGCAAACCGTTGCTAGCCAGGAAGCGATGATGATCGGCGTGTTGGAGGAAAATAAAGTACAGATGTCGACGACACAAACCGCTCAGGCGGCTGTACTGAAGACATTGCAAGAAACTGCCAAGGTGTCGCAGGATCAATCACGTCAGCTCTACGAAACACTCGAGAAAACTGCCACCGAGCAGGCGACGGAACTGCAACAGGTCTACAAAGACAATACAACCAGTTTGGTAGCAGTAAAGACGGCTCAAGATGCGGCACTCGCTACATTAACAAGCAGTGTCCAGGCTCTTCAGCAGCAGCACGACGAGTTGCGCCAGATGCTAGAAACTAACGTCGCCCGTCAGGAGGCGATGCTTGTCGACGCCTTCCAGGCCAATATGGCGCAGATTGTCGAACAGTATCTTTTGGGTGCACTTGGCGAGCAGTACGATGTGAAGGCGCAGCTACCGGCAATTATTAAGCAACTCGAAGCGAATAAAGATGCGATCAAGGAAGATATGACGCTATGAGTGAGAGAGTGATGACATATGAAGAATTGTTGTTGCCTCCAGTGATCGTGAGCAAGGCGGATGTGCATCGCCTGGTTGCGGAAGCAGAGCAGGTGGAGGCCAATCTGACGACCGCTGCCGCACGGGCAAAAGCGGGTGTAACAACAGCGTCACTGCCACCGCTCTCGCAACAGTTGAGTGAATTTTTGCGCCACAATAATTTATTATTGACCACCACGAAGCAATGGGGTCAGTTGGTATCGCAGCTACGACTTCTCAAAGAGAAAGTACCGGTGCTCCATATGACTTTTGCGACCGTGGCAGATCCGGCGAGCTTGCAGCAGCTGGCAGCCTGGGCTCGGACATCGGTCCACCCGCAGGCGGTGATTGTCGCCGGGTTGCAGCCGGGGCTCGTCGGTGGTGTCTATTTGCGAACGCCAAACCACGTCCATGATTTGAGTATGCGCGGACTATTAAGTGGCCAACGTGAGGTATTAGTAAAAGAGTTAGGAGCGCTCCGTGGAAACAAGTAAGCGCTTTGAAACTCTGGTACAGGCGGGTAATCCGGTCGGTGAGATTATTGGCATTGATTCGTTTATGGTGAACATCAAAGGACTCCAACCGACCAATGTGCACGCAACAGTGCGTTTTGAGGATGATACTCGTGGCTATGTACATCAGGTACTCGAAGATCATGTCGTAGTAATGAAGCTCGATCCGTCACCGCTGCACATTGGCATGGTTTGCGTGATTGAAGCACGGGATATTATGATCCCTGTTGGTAAGAACTTCGTTGGTCGTGTGGTGAATGTTTTTGGAGAGCCAATTGACGGTAAAGGTCCGATTGTAGCCGACCAAGAGTGGGATGTTTTTCATAACGCCCCGGCTCTCTTTGAGCGCGAGTTGCTCGACACGCCGGTTGAAACGGGCGTAACGATTCTTGATCTTGAATACTCGCTAGCGCGTGGTCAGCGCATGGCGATGCTCGGCGATAGTAAGGTAGGTAAGACGGCACTTGCAGCGCAGGTAGCTATCAACCAGAAAAATACTGACATCACCGTGATCTATGTCTTGATTGCCAAGCGTCAGCATGACGTTGCGGAACTCGTTAGTAACCTGCAGAAAAACGATGCTCTTAAAAAAGCCATCGTTGTTGTCTCTAACTCATTTGAATCCCTCATCCTGACTTACCTGGCGCCGTATGTCGGTGCGGCACACGGCGAGTATTTTTGGCACCAGTGCAATATGGATACGTTGGTGATTTACGATGACCTGACGGCGCACGCGCAGGCGTATCGCGAAATCTCCTTGATTGCCGGCGTGAGCCCGGGGCGCGACTCATATCCAGGTGACATGTTCTATACCCACTCTAGTCTGCTAGAGCGTGGCGGTAAGACGGAAGCTAACCACGCCAGTCAGACACTGATCCCGATTATTTACGCACCGGGCGGTGATATTACGGCCTACCTTCCAACCAATATTATGTCAATTACAGATGGGCAGTGGATCTTGGATAGCCAGATCTTTAAAGATACGATGCGCCCAGCGGTCAGTACGGCGCTCTCGGTGACGCGTGTCGGTGGTGTCGGTCAGAACAAACGTCAAAAGGGGCTTGCTGATAAGCTCAACCTGACACTTGCCGGATACCGCACTGCCGAGGAGTACGCCCACTTCGGTACCGAGCTGAGCCCGCAAGCTCAGGCGGATTACGATAAAGGCAAGGTTCTGTTTAAATTGATGAATCAGTCGATTGGTGAAATTTACAGCTTTGCTGAGCAGCAGTTTATTATGAGCATCGTCCTGGAGAGTAGTCCTGAAGAAATCGTTAATGTCGACCTGTTGAAGCAGAAGGTGCGTGACTATGCGCCGAAACTGGAAGAAGATGGCGATCTAAAGGGTAATTTCGATGACCTGGCAGCGGCGCTCAAGGCGGAAGTCACGACAATCGACCCAGTTAAAATGGCGGCCATTGAAAAAGCGGCCAAGATTGAGGTGGAGAAGAAACGCCAGGCCGAAGAGGCTGAAGCGGCTCAGGCGGCTATAGTAACTGCAGGCGAGGTTCAGAAATAATGCGCCGCCCCCTAGAAATCAAAGCCGAAGAAGCATCTGTACGTTCTGTCGTCAGCCTGACGTCGGCCCTTGAGACACTGAGTAGTATGCAGATTGCCAAAACCAAGAGTAAGGTCCTGATCAGTAACCAGTTCTTTGATGAGGTGTGGAATATCTATAAACAGGTGCGTGTCGATGTTATGTTTAACTATGGTCGCGTAGCTGGCGAAATGCCGCTCGACAAAGAGCTTTTAATCCTCATCACCGCTAAGGGTGGCCTTAGTGGCGACATTGATCAGCGCCTCATTCGCAGGTTTATCGAATACTATGACGAAACAAAGCATGACGTGCTGGTGATTGGGCATCACGGCGCACTGAAGCTTAAGCAGTCACATGTCGACTATACGTACTATTTTGACCTACCGGAACACGACTATGTGAATGTCGACCCACTGATGGACATTATGCGCAAATACGCCAAAAGTCGTATTTTTTACCAGAACTATATCTCGCTTAGTCAGCAGGAAATTAAAGACGTCGACCTCAGTGAAGTTGTCTCAAGTAAGGGGCGTGTCGCCGATATGACTACGGTAGGCGATGATATGGTCACTGAAAAGACGTATATCTTTGAACCGAATTCGTATGCTGTGGCTGCGTACCTAGAGAATTCTATCCTTCGCTTGACGATTTCGCAGTTCATTTACGATAGCCGTCTCGCCCAGGTGGCTAGTCGCTTTAAGGCTATGTCGGCTGCTAAGGAGCGATCGGTGGCAAATGCGGCCGAACTGCATACTGAATTTAATCGTGCCAAGCGAAGTCAGGTCGACACAAGGTTGAAGGAATCACTCGCTGGTCTCAAGAAAATACGTGCCGGAGGAGCAAAATAATGAACGATCAACCGCAGACTGCATATAAAAAAGGTGTCGTTCGGACGCTAAAAGGCCTTGTCATTAAGGTCCAGTTCACCGAAGGTATGCCAGATCTCAACGAGATGCTCTACGTTGATAATGAAAAAAAATCACCTCTACTTGTCAGTAGTCTGGACCAGGGGGATATGGCGATATGTTTGAATATTGGCGGTGACTACAGTATTCAGAAGGGCGACGGCGTCACTCGGAGCGGCCGCAGCTTAGAGATTCCAGTTGGTGATGCTATGATTGGTCGCGTGTGGGACGCCATGGCGCGTCCGATTGATGGCAAGCCACAGCTCGACGATGAGACGCTTGCCAAGATGCCAAAGCGACCAATCTTCTC
>CBIHLX010000025.1:0-10923 GCA_966210935.1 uncultured bacterium
CATAAGCGTTATTATACGCCGCTAGGTGAGCGCTGAGCAAGTGCTAGAAGTCGATATCTTGAACGACCGCGGTAATACGCTCGTGGAGAAGCTCAAGGTTGCCGTCGTTGACGATGTAATGATCGGCGATAGCAATAGGGCCGCCCTTTTCAAGGTTTTCAATTTCCGACCAGTCTCGCTCGGCTGCTTCGGTGGCGGTAAACGGTCGCTTTGGGCGGTTGGCGAGACGATGATGGCGAAGATGTTTTGGTGCAACGATAGCAACTACGTGGAGCTCGCCTGGGAACTCATGCTTCAAGAGCTTGTATTCGGTCCAGGTGTAAAGCCCGTCGAGTACAATACGGTGTTGACCGGCATTAATGAGGTTGTGAACTTGCTCAATAGCTCGTTTTACGACGAAATCTTTTCCTTCTTTGGCGCGAATTTCTTCGCGGAACTGCTGCTGACTTTCAGGGGTAATTTCTATGCCGGCCTCGTTCATAGCCTCATAGATAATGCCGCCGAGATAGACTTTTGGGTAGCCATTGTTGGTGAAGTGCTCGACTGCCGAGCTCTTGCCGCTGCCGGATAGGCCGACAAAAGCGATGATTTTGACGTTTTCGTGATGATTCATTCCTTTTAGTATAGCAAAGTGCTTGTGGTGGCACCGTAGCACAATTGACCCTAGTGCGTAGACGCGGTATAAATAAAGGTAATGAAGAAGGTGGGCGTACGCGGGTTTACTATTGTCGAATTATTGATCGTGATTGTGGTGATCGCGATTCTCGCGGCTATTACCATTGTAGCCTTCAATGGCATTCAGGAGCGCGCGCACTCGGGTAGTATGTCCTCTCAAGCAGCGGCTTACATTAAGGCTTTGAAGCTATGGGAGGCTGATCTGGATGGGCGCCCAAATGTGAGCTCGTGTATTGCGCCGGCATCGGCAATAACGGGCGGTGTTTGTCCAAGTTCTGACGCCTGGAATACCAATACGACCTACGATACTGCATTTAACCAGACGCTCGCGACATACTCTGGTGTCGCAACGCCGCAAGCCAGTAAGTATGGCAACAATAATCCAGCCGGCCACATGTGGTATCACTCCAATTATTATGGTGATGGTCGCTCGGTGCTGTATTTTGCCGTCGGACCAAATAGCGACTGTGGGGTGGGTAACGTGCTCTCGCCGACACCAGGCTACGACAACATGACCCTGACCGGCGCGAAGTTCACGCAGCGTATGTCAGGTTACACTCGCTGCATCATCGAGGTTAGCACCTACCGGCTTAGTTAAGGTGTTATACTGGGCCTATGAAGCGCCTAGTAGTTATTGACGGAAAATCTGTATTTTATCGAGGCTACTATGCAATGCCGGGACTCACGACACGCGATGGTACGCCAACGGGTGGTGTCTTTGGTTTTGCGAGCTTGGCGCTAGAGCTTATGAAAAAGCTCGACCCCGACTATGTGGCCGTTGCGTGGGATAAAAAAGGAACGAGTATTCGCCGCCGCCGTGAGATTTACCCGGAATATAAAGCCGGTCGCAAGTCGCCACCGGAAGACTTCTTTGCCCAGATTCCCATACTGCATCAACTGCTCGATGCCTTTGGGTGGCCGCTTTACGAGTGTGACGATTACGAGGCTGATGATATCATGGGCGTCCTTGCGGACAAGGCGAGTAAAGAGGGAATTGAAACCTGCCTCATTACTAGCGACCTTGATATGCTGCAGCTAGTCGGACCACTCACGCATGTCTATGCACTTAAGTCGGGTCTGACAAACATTGAGCAGTTTGATGTCGGTTACTTTGAAAACAAATACGGCCTGTCAGTACACCAGTTCCTCGATCTCAAGGCGCTTAAGGGCGACTCATCGGATAATCTCCCAGGTGTGCCAGGTGTCGGTGAGAAAACCGCGACGACCTTACTCCAGGAGTACGGCACGCTCGATGAAATATACGTCCACCTGGACGCGATTAAGCCGACAGTCGCTAAGAAGCTTGAAGCAGGCAAGGAGCTTGCGTATCTCAGTAAGAAAGTCGGCGAGATCTGGCTTGATGCCCCTGTGGCGCTCGATCTAGAGGCCACGAACGCTCGAGAGCTCGATACGGTTAAACTGGCGAGTCTCTTAAAGGATCTGGAGTTTACGTCACTTCTTCGTCGTCTGCCGACTCATATGCAGCAGACGGCCGAAGCAAAAACAGTCACCCGCGCGGCGGCGCTCAAAGAAGTCGCATGGCCGACAACGCTACAAATCGAGGGCGAGAGCCCAGTGCTGGTTCATTTGGCGGAGGACCGTGTCTATATATCCACGAGCCGTACAGAATTTATGAGTAGTGATCTGACGAGTATCGATAGCGCAACATGGCGGGCTCTGGAGTTTGCTAATGTGATTGCTTTTGATGGCAAGGGGCTCTACCATGCGGCCGACAAGCAGGGAGTGGCAGTGCAGTTTGATCGGCTACACGACTTAGCGGTGGCGGCATTTTTGCTCGATCCACTGGCGCGTGATCGTACACTGAGCGGCCTTACCGATTGGAACGAAGGGGATGACTACGGTCAGCTCCTAGCCGAACTGTGGCGAGTTTATGACGAACAGCAGACACGCTTTGAGGCGGAGCCGAAATTAGCAACTGTGGCCCATGAACTTGATTTTCCTTCTGTTCGCTTGCTGTACCTCATGGAGCGTCGCGGTATCAAGATTGACACCTCAGTGCTGAGCGCTATGAGCAAGGAGCTCGGGGAAGAGCATGCGCGGCTTGAGCAAGAAATGTATGCAATGGTTGGCTACGAATTTAATATTGGTAGTCCGGCGCAACTTTCTGAAGTGCTCTTTACAAAGCTGCAGCTCCCGACAACCGGTATCAAGAAGGGGAAGACCAGCTACAGTACGAGCCAAAAAGAGCTCGATAAACTACGTGGCCAACATCCAATTATTGAGTTAATTGAACGTACCCGTGAATTAGCCAAGTTGAAGAATACTTATGTCGATACGCTGCCGCTCCAGGCGGACGAGACTAGCCGAATTCATACAACGTTCAATCAGGACGGAACGGCGACGGGCCGTATGTCGAGTACGAATCCGAATCTGCAGAATATCCCGGTGCGCACTGACCTGGGGCGTCGTATTCGCAGTGCCTTTGTGCCAGAAGCGGGCAATGTCTTTGTGAGTGCCGACTACTCGCAGTTCGAGCTGCGCCTCGCGGCGATTCTTGCTGGTGACGATAAGCTTATTGAAAACTTCAATGAAGACGTTGATATCCACATGAAAACGGCGAGTGAGGTCTATGGTATCAGCCTTGATGAAGTGACAAAGTTACAGCGTCGCGCTGCCAAGGTGATTAATTTTGGCGTGCTGTACGGCATGAGCCCACATGGCCTATCTGCGGCGACGGGTATGAGCTTTGGTGAGGCGAAACAGTTTATTGACCAATACTTTACGCTGCGAGCACCGATTCGGACTTTTATCGATGCCACACTAGAAAAAGCGCAGACAGATGGCTATGTAGAGACGTTTTATGGCCGCCGCCGACCAACACCAGATATCAATAGCAGCAACTTTATGGTTCGTGAAGGGGCGAAGCGTGCCGCAGCTAACATGCCAATCCAGGGGACTGAGGCGGATCTAATGAAGCGGGCGATGCTGCAGGTGGAGAAGAGGCTTGAGGGTAAGGCTGAGCAATTGCTTCAAATTCACGATAGTATTCTCGTCGAGTGTCCTGAGGGTCAAGCCGAGAAGGTAGCGGCGTTACTACAATCAACCATGGAGCAGGTGGCGCCAGAGCTGGCAATTAAGCTTAAAGTTGATGTTTCGGTTGGAAAAAACTGGGGCGAGCTTTAAAAGCTGCTATATTGCAATTTTGACAATTTGTGGTGAAAGTCCTGAGCGTGCTATACTGAAAAGTATCAGAAGATCACCAGTGAGGGGGTGATGACTCTGCGAGACATTTAAGCGTTGCTGGAGTCCGGCTATGCGAGAGATGACCTAGCGGAACAGCGACAGAAGAGGAGGGGCTATGGGAGAAGGCGTTACCCAGCAGCTACAGCATGCGCTTTCGCGAGCGCAGTTTTATTGGCGGCGTTTGCGTGGCGAACGAGTTACGAAATCATTAGGCATTGGCGTGGCGGTGTTTGCGTTGGTGCTGCAGTCTTTTGCACTTATCCAGCCGGAGTCGGCGCAGGCGGCAGTGTCTGATCCAAATGACAACATCATTTATCAAGGTGCTGCAAATAAGGCACAGTTGCTGTCTATTTACGATAGTGGCCGCGACAGTGCTGGCCACACTGATATCAAGCAAATTTACACTGCTATGGGTATTACGCGCGAGGATCTCGCCAATGCAACCGAAGGGACGTACTATACAGATGACTTCAATGGCCAAATTAAAACGCTTGGCCGCATGGACTGGAAACAGGCGAATCGTTCACAGCTGACCATTGCCGGTGCTAATACGACGATCTATACTGGCGGTTTTTTGGACGGATATAACGCCATACATTATCCGATGAAGTCGTTGATTGGTAAACGAGCGGTTGATGGGCAGTGGTTCGCGATTACGCTTGATTGCGGCAACATCGTGTATGTGACGCCGCCACCTGTGCCTGTGAAGAACATAACCGTTTGCCGCCCAGGTACTGGCGTGATCACTATCAAGGAAACCGAGAAGCAACCGGGTGATGTTGCTGCCGATGATCAAGCTTGTCAGCCAAAGCCTGTCGTGCCAATTTCAGTCTGTCGTCCAGGTACCGGGGTCATTACAATCAAGGAAACCGAAAAGCTATCAACCGATGTTGCGCCTGATAGCGAGCTCTGTAAACCGAAGCCGGTTGTTCAGAACGTAACCGTTTGCCGCCCGGGCACTGGCGTAATCACTATCAAGGAGACGGAGAAGCTGTCGACCGATCTCGCTGCAAACGATGCAGCGTGTCAGCCGAAGCCGGTCGTGACTCGAATCGCTGTCTGTCGCCCAGGTAGTGGCGTGATCACGATTAACGAAACCGAAAAGCTATCAACGGACCTGGCTGCAAATGATGCAGCGTGTCAGCCAAAGCCTGTTGTCCAGGAGCTGCCAAAGACAGGCGCAGGGGAGACATTCGTTGGGGCGCTTGGTCTTGGATTGCTCGCCGCTGCGACCTACTTCTACTGGGATAGTCGCCGACTACTTGGTGGTAGCCGCTTCTAGTTATTGACCTAGTGAGCTAAAAGTTGTAAAATAACCGCATGTACCGAGGTAAACAAAACCGTATCTTTCCGATTATTATTGTCATCTTGATTGTGGCAATTGTGATTGCAGCCCTAGTGTCTATCGGCCGAGCCCTATTTGGTGGCAGTTCCGAGCCGCAGGCAGTTGATCAGAGCCAGGCGGCACTTCTCGACGTTACCGGCGGAACGCACGTTGTTATGTCAGTGCGTGGACCAATTGTGGCGCACGAAAATTTCCGCTCTTACCAAGTTGATATTAGCCCGACGAGTCGTAATCTGACGACATACAGCGGCTATGCTGGTCAGCGTCTTGATAGCCAGCAGCTTAGTAATAATACAACGGCGTATGAAGAGTTTGTTTACGCGCTGAACCGCGCTAAATTCGCAGAAGGCCGACAGCTTGAGGGAGAGGATAATGATACGCGTGGTATCTGCCCGACGGGTCGTCTCTATGAGTTTGCGATCATGAGGGGCGATAGCGCAGTTAAACAGCTCTGGACAACCAGCTGTGGTGGCTCTCGCGGCTCATTCCGAACCAACTTAGATCAAACCCGTACACTTTTCCTCCGACAACTTCCTGATAGCAATCGCCTTGTAGATCGAATCGATTTATAAAATAATACCGCGTATACTAGTAGCATGATACGCGGTATTATTTTTGATTGCTTTGGCGTGCTGTATCGCGGAAGCCTTACACACTTGTCTGAACTAGCAGCACCCGAAGATCGTCAGGCGGTGTACGATCTCAGTCACGCCTCTGATTATGGCTATATCAGTCATGATGATTATTTTCGGCAGCTGGCCGATCTCGTTAATAAAGCACCACAGGAGGTGGAGGACATTATTCGCGAGCGCCATATCCGCAATGACGCCATGGTCGCACTTGCTCGCGAGCTGCGTAAAACATATAAGGTTGGGCTGCTAAGTAATGTCGGCCAAGGGGTGATGAAAGAACTGTTTTCGCCAGATGAGCAGCGTGAGCTGTTTGATGCCGTCGTGCTTTCGAGCGACGTCGGTATGGTCAAGCCTCATCCGGAAATTTACGAGTACATGAGTCGCCAGCTTCACTTGCTGCCCGAAGAATGTTTGATGATTGATGACATCGCTGAGAATATCGAGGGAGCGGGACGCGCTGGAATGCAGGGGATTGTCTGTATCTCTGCTGATCAAGTTGAGCGCGAGCTGGCTAAGTATTGTAGCTAGGTGAGACGCCTCGCTGTTGCCCAGAAGAAATAAGGAGAAACATTATGCCAGAACTTCCAGAAGTTGAAACAGTTCGCCGTGGTCTCCACGAGCTTATTATTGGCCACTCCGTAAAAACGGTAGAGCACGACACGCCGAAGAGCTTTCCTAACGCCACACACGACGTTCAGGAGTTTTTGATTGGTGCGACAGTCACTGATGTACGCCGCCGCGCCAAGGTGCTACTGATCGACTTGTCAACCAACTATACCCTAGTTATCCACCTCAAGATGACAGGGCAAATGGTTTACCGGGGCAGGGCGGTCTTTGGGGCAGGGCATCCCAACGAAAGCCTGATCGGTGAACTGCCGGATCGCTCCACGCGCGTCACGCTCGGCTTTGCCGACGGCTCTCATTTGTACTTCAACGATCAGCGTAAGTTTGGCTGGATGCGCCTTATGCCAACGCTTGAAGTGCCGGAGATTGATTTTATGCAAAAGGTAGGTCCTGAACCGCTTGAGGCTGACTTTACGGCCGATGAGTTTGCTGCCCGCTTTAAACGGCGTGCTGGCACAAGTATCAAAGCGGCACTGCTCGACCAGACAGTTGTTGCCGGAGTCGGAAACATCTACGCCGACGAGAGCTTATGGGGTGCGAAAGTACATCCAAAGCGGCTCGTAAAAACTCTCACGGCTGAAGAATTCCAGCTCCTCTACACGGAGCTCCGCGAGGTGATGAACCGGGCAATTGAAAAGGGCGGTTCGACGGATAAAAACTATGTTAATGCCGAAGGGAAGCGTGGGAGCTATATGGATTTTGCCCGCGTGTTCCGCCGCGAAGGTCAGGCGTGTCCGCGGTGTGATGCAACGATCATCAAGTTTAAAGCTGCCGGTCGTGGAACACATATCTGCCCGCACTGCCAGCAGCTCTAGTATACTAAGAGGGATGATAACTGTTCTCACAGGTGATAATACGTTCGAGGTCCAGCGCGCATTGAATGCGATTATTACTGACTTTAAAGGTACGCCTGAGCGATTCGATGGTAGTAGCCTGGAGCTGCGCCAGCTACCTGACCTTGTGATGGGCGCAACCCTCTTCGCGCCTGAGCGACTGGTGGTTATTAAAGGTCTCTCAGAGAACTCTTCACTTTGGACCGAGCTCGTTGACTGGCTAGGGCGTGTCAGCGAAACAACACACCTAGTATTGGTTGAGCCAAAGCTAGATAAGCGCACTAAGACCTACAAGCTACTCAAAGAGCAGGCCGACTTGCGCGACTACGCCTCATGGAAAGAAGGTGATTCACGCTCAGCAGAACAGTGGGTGACTGAAGAGTCGAAGGGTCGTGGCATTGTGCTTGATGCCGCATCGGTTCGAGCATTGGTTGCATGGGTAGGTATTGATCAGTGGCAGCTGCATTATGCGCTTGAGAAGCTGGCCGTTCTTGATACAGTGACGCCGGAAGTGATTCATGAGGTGACCGAAGCGGCGCCAAGTGAAAACGTGTTTCATGTCTTTGAGACGGCATTGCGCGGTGATCGAGCGGGTTTGCGTCGTCTTCTGGTGACACTTGAACATAGCGAAGACGGCTTCCGACTCTTTGGGTTACTTGCCAACCAGGCGTATCAACTTGCTGCGCTTGCCGTGGCGGATCAGCCGGCCAGTGAGGTGGCGCGCACGCTTGGCGTACACCCATACGCCCTGAGTAAGATGCAGCCGTATGCAGACCGTCTAGGTCGAGCAGGAGCGAGGCGCATTATACGCCGGCTAGCCGAAGCTGACCACCGTCTCAAGACGGGTAGTGATGATGTCTGGCTGGTGCTCGAAACAGCTCTGATGTCGATTGCACGGTAGTGGTATAATTATTTCTACATGAAGGGCATCACGGGGCGGTCGCAGGCGTTTACGGTTATTGAATTGTTAATTGTCATTGTGGTGATTGCGATTCTCTCGGCTATTTTTGCAGTAACCTATAACGGCATCCAGCAGCGCGCAAAGGTAAACGTGGCCCAGGCGGATATGCGTTCAGTCGGGCAGCAAGCCGAGGTGTTTCGAATCCAGAATAAGCGAAACCCACTCTCGGTAGCAGATTTCTCGGAAATCCTTAAGAATGCCGGTGTCTACGATTCAACAAGAACCGAAAGTAAAAGCTACGCAATCTGCGCTGATTCAAGCGGCTATTCTTTTGTGGCATGGAATCCAATTATCCAGGGCTACAAAAACGGCGATACGCTCTACTTGTATTCCTATGGCGGCGCACAGCAGATTTACGAACTGACTAATTCATCGCTTAGCAGCAATAACCAACTCGACAAGATCTGTGACATGGTCTACGGGACCTCAACCTTCGATAGCTGGACGTACCAAATCCCATAAAAAATACCCCTCGCTGAGGGGTATTTTATTGCGTAGTAGTGACTAGGCTTCTTTTTTCGCTGCAGGCTTCTTTGCTGCTGGCTTTTTAGCGGCAGTTGTCTTTGCAGCTGCTGGCTTCTTTGCGGCAGCAGGCTTTGCGGTAGGCTTTTTCTCAGCTGCTGGCTTTGTAGCGGCCTTCTTGGCTGGAGCAAGCTTTACGCCAGCTTCTTTAGCAGTTTTAGCGAGCTGTGCCTTGCGGCGAGCAACGGTGTTCTTCTTAAGGAGCTTTTTCTTGACGGCAGTGTCGAGCTCAGAGTGAGCCTTTGAAAGACCTTCGCTCGTTGGGTTAGCGAGGAACTCCTTCACTGCACCCTTGATATCACGCTTGATACCAACGTTGCGCTCGCGGCGCTTAATAGTTTGCTTAGCACGTTTGATGGCTGATTTGATGATTGGCATGGTGTTCCTTTGTCTTAAAAGTTGTAAATACAATCATCGGTCATTATAGATGAAAAATGGCTTCTTGTAAAGGGTGGGGGATTTGTTGACGGGCATAAAATACTTATGGTATAGTTGTCTCAAACTTCAACCAACATAAACATCAGGAACCACCTCAATGAACGATACAAATGCCAAGCAGCAAATCGTCGATAGGATCAAAAAGAGCAGCAATATCTTGGTGACGGTCAGCAAAGACCCGTCCGTCGACGAGCTGAGTGCTGCACTTGGACTTACGCTGCTGCTGAACAAAATGGAAAAGCATGCCACCGCTGTCTTTAGTGGCGCACTTCCGCCAGCAATTACGTTCCTTGATCCTGAAAAAACTTTTGAAAATACAGTCGACAGTCTACGCGACTTTATCATTGCCCTCGACAAGGAGAAGGCAGATCATCTACGCTACAAAGTAGAGGGTGACGTGGTGAAGATTTTTATCACACCATACCGCACGACGATTACTAGTGATGATCTCGATTTTAGCCAAGGTGACTATAACGTCGAGCTGGTGCTGGCGCTTGGTGTGAAAGACCAAGACCATCTTGATGCAGCGCTCGCTGCTCATGGACGTATTTTGCACGACGCGACCGTCGCTACCATTAGCGCAGGTTCTGACACGAGTTCACTCGGAAGTATTGATTGGCGCGAAGCAGGGGCGAGTAGCCTTAGCGAAATGCTCGTGAGTCTGGGTGATGCACTAAAGAGCGACAAAGCTCTGCTTGACGAGCAGGTCGCCACTGCCTTTTTGACTGGTGTTGTAGCGGCAACTGATCGTTTCAGTAACAACCGCACCAGCTCAAAGGTTATGACGATTGCCGCGCAACTCATGGCGGCTGGCGCAAATCAGCAGTTGATCGCCTTGAAGCTCCAGGAAGCTCACGCTATAGGTGAAGACGCGGTAGTAGTAGCGTCAGACCGTGCCGACGGCACAACCGATCTTCAGGAGGGTGCATCAACGAAACTTGCGAAAGAAGAGGCGACTCTCGAACAGGTTGAAGAGCCAGTCCGAAAAGACGGCGAGCTTGATATCTCACACGAAATTGATACGACAATTGATGAAGTTGCCGAGGCGACTGCGGCCGAGCGTCAACAAGAGGCGGCCGCGGCCGCTGAAGCTGAGCTCGCCAAGCACCAGGCCGAGAAAACACCTGAGCAGGCACTTGCTGACGAGCTTGCGGCAGTGGTGCCAGCAGCTCCTGTGCAGCCAGTTGCTAATCTTCAAGCCGATCTCGAGCAGGCGAGTGAGCAAATTGCCGCTACCGCCGAGCCAGTTACTGACGAGCCAAGCTTTGGTGGGACGCTTAATGCAACTACCGAACAAGCTGCTGAAGAAAAGCGCCAGGCGCTTGAAAATGACCGCAATCATACTATTTTAAGCCATGGTAGTGGTGACTATATTGGTGACCAAACCCCGTCATTCCAGTCACCACTCAATGCTGCCGCTCAAACAGGTGATGAAGAGGCGAGTGTGCCAGATATCTTCCAGCAGCCAGCCGTCACGCCAGCGGCGCCAACGATTAAAGCGGCGCCAGTCGAGCCACCGGCACCGAGTGCACCAACCCTTGCTGAGATCGACGAGCAGAATCGCGCACCTCGTGATGACGCACGCGCTGCAGTTGACGCTGCCTTTGGTGCGGTTCCGTACGAACCAGCACCGCTGCCACTGCCTCCACAGCCAGGCTCTCCAGTCGCTGCGCCAGCTCCAGAGCCAAC